>JANJTI010000062.1 GCA_024711185.1 Brevundimonas sp.
AGGTCAGCCTCGAGGAAATGCCGGTCCATGGCCCGGGCCCCGTCCAGAACCCGTTCGAACACGTCCCAGCCGAGCGCCACCGCGACCGACAGACTGACCGCAGACCACAGCGAGTAACGGCCGCCGACCCAGTCGCGGAACCCGAAGGTGCGCCCGCAGCCGAAGGCCTCGGCCTTCTCGGGGGCCGCGGTCACGCCGACCAGATGCCTCGCCATCCGGCGCGGCGACAGCGAGGCCGCCAGCCACGCCTTGGCCAGTTCGGCGTTGGCCAGGGTTTCCTGGGTGGTGAAGGTCTTCGACACCACCACCACCAGGGTGGTTTCCGGATCCAGGCCCGCCAGCGCCTCGGCCATGTCGCGGGGATCGATGTTGGCCACGAAGCGCAGGTCGATGGTCGGCTCCAGCGGCCGAAGGGCGTCCCACAGCAGCCGCGGGCCCAGGTCGGAGCCGCCGATTCCGATGTGCACGATCGCCTGGAACGGCTGCTTGGTCCCGCCGGTCTCGGCGCCCGACCCGATGTCGGTCGCGAAGCGGGCCATGGCGCGCCGGGTCTCGGCGACCTCTTCCGACACCGCTTCGCCCAGCGCGCGGAAGTCCGCGTCGTCCGCCGCCCGCAGGGCCGGGTGCAGGACGGCTCGGCCCTCGGTGTTGTTGACCGCCTCACCGGCGAACAGGGCGGCGCGCCGCCCCTCCACGTCGCAGGCGCGGGCCAGATCGATCGCCGCCTCGAAGCCTTCGGCGCTCCACGCCTGCTTGGACAGGTCGAGGTACAGACCGGCCGCTTCGACGCCCATCCGCTCCAGCCGCCCGGGATCGGTGGCGAAGTGGTGGACGATGCGCGCGCTGGCGTCCTTGCGGGCCACGGCGCGAAGCAGATCCAGGGCCTGGGAGCGAGCGGTCATGGGCGAACTCTGAAGGAGGAGGGTAAAGCCCCGTTTACGGGTGGGGCGTAAGCCGGTTCAACGCCGAATCCGCCGATTCGGCCTCACATGATGAGGTTCGCCATGTCCTGCGGCGTCGCCCTGGCCGTCTCACTCCTGCTCTCGGACCCCACCGCCCCGACGGTCGCCGCCCAGCCTCCGGCCGAAACGGGCGCGCCGGCCCCGGTGGCGGGCGAGCCCCTCTTTGCCGACATCGTCGTCCGCTCCGGCGAACTGCACAGCCTCGTCCGCGGCTGGTTGACCGCGGGCGTCGCCGACCGGGCGGACTTCGCCGCCGGCGCGGATTACGTCGCTTTCCGGGCGCGTGCCGCCGAACTCGCCGCCCTGGACATGCAGGGCCACCTGATCCTCGCCGAACGCGGAACCGACGGCGACCTGAAGTGCATCCTGCGCGGCATCGCCGAGGACATGCCGAAGCGGCTGGAGGCCGTCGAATCCGCCGGCAGCGCCGCCGAACGCGCGGTGGCCCTCGACGAACTGGCCTATCTGCTCAACGACAACGTCGAGGTCATCACCGCGCCGCCGCAGCCGCCGGTCTGACCGACGACGACGCCGCCTCCAGAGCGGCGATCACGGACCCTTCGGTGAGCAGCTGCGGCAGCACCCGCGGCTCCGCCGCCCCGGGCGCATACAGCAGATAGAGCGGCACGCCCGAGCGACCGTGACGGCGCAGTTCCGCAGTGATGGCGTCGTCCCGCCGCGTCCAGTCGCCGACCAGGTAGACCGCGTTCGCCGCCTCGAGGGCGCGTCGTGCGGCCGGCGAGGACAGGGCGGTCCGCTCGTTGATCTTGCAGGTCACGCACCAGTCGGCGGTGAAGTTGACCAGCACGGGGCGACCCTCGGCGCGCGCCGCCGCCACCGCTTCCGGTGACCATGGCTGCGCCGCCAGTCCGGGGCCCTCGACCGGGACCGCCCCCGCCGGCCGGTCGATGGACGGCAGACGGGCGGCGGCGACAGCTCCGGCGATCGCCAGAACGACGAGCCCCACCCCGGCGGCGAGATGCAGCACGCCCCGCCGCCCCGCCGCGCGTTCGCCCTGGGCGCCGCCCAGCAGCCAGAGCCCGGCCGCGAGAACCAGTCCGGCCGCCAGCAGCAGCGCCAGCGCCTCGCCTCCGGTCTGACGGCTGAACACCCAGACCAGCCACAGGGCCGCTCCGTACATCGGGAAGGCCAGCAACCCCTTCAGCCGCTCCATCCAGGGACCGGGGCGCGGCAGGCGCGACAACAGCCGCGGAGACAGGCTGACCAGCACGAAGGGCAACGCCAGCCCCAGCCCCAGCATCAGGAACACCGCCAGCGCCATGGGCCACGGCATCAGCAGGGCGGCGCCCAGCGCGAAGGCCATGAACGGCGCCGTGCAGGGGGCCGCCACCACCACCGCCAGCATGCCGGTGAAGAAGGCCCCCGCCGCGCCCGGCAGCCGGGCCAGCGGACCCGAGCCGGCGGCCTGCAGGCCGGCGCCCATGTGGAAAACCCCCGACAGGTTCAGCGCCACCGCCAGCATCAGCAGCGACAGCCCGGCGATCACCGCCGGCGACTGGAGCTGGAAGCCCCAGCCGATCGCCTCGCCGCCCGCCCGCAGCGCCAGCAGCAGGCCGGCCAGCGCGACGAAGGTGGTCAGCACGCCGGCGAGGAAGGCAAGGCCGTCCCGGCGTGCGCGCGCGGGGTCGTGCGCCGCGGCGCTCAGCGCCGCCGCCTTCATGGCGAGGATGGGGAACACGCACGGCATCAGGTTGAGGATCAACCCGCCCAGAAGGGCGAACAGCGCCGCCTGGAGAAACCCGATCCATCCCGTCGCGGCAGGCGCCGATCCGGTTCCCGCCCCTGCGTCCGCCATCGGCGCCAGATCGCCGGAGCCTCGGGCGCCCGGCAGATCGGCCCCCGGCTCGGCCCGTATCTCGAAGGCGCCGAGTGACGTGGCGAGCACGCCCTCAAGCGGGCCCGTCAAGCCCGCCTGCGATTTCGCTCCGGCGCTCATCACCAGGGTCAGCCCCCCGGGGCCCCAGGCGCCGGTCTGCGGCGCCGAGTGGTCGATCAGTCCCCCTTCGAAGGGGAAGAAGTAGCTCGGGCCCGGGTCGCGGCCCGCCAGCGGACCGCCGACCGCGGTCAGGGTCAGGACGCCGTCCCCGGCGCGCACCCGCGCTTCGACACCGCCCGGGGACGGGGCCCCGGCGAGCACGCGCTCGATGGCGGGTCCGTGCCGCGGGTCGGTCGGAGCCGCGCCTTC
>JANJTI010000068.1 GCA_024711185.1 Brevundimonas sp.
CCGAGCCGGCGGGGGAGGAGCCGGCGGCAGCCTCGATGCCGATGGCGTCGCGAGGTCCGGCGGCGCGGGCGGAGGCGGAGGCGGGGTCGCGGTTCCGGCCGCGGGCGGCGACGGCGGGGCGTCGGGCGGCTCGCCCGGGGAAGCGGCCCCGCTGCCGGAGGTGCACTGGGCCGGCGGGGGAGGCGGCGGCGGGGGCGCGTCGGATACCGACGTCGGTTTCAGCGGAGCCGATGGCGGCCCGGCGGGCGGCGGCGGCGGAGGCGGCGGGGCGGGGATGAGCGGCGGCGGCTCCGGGGGCGCGGGCGCGGCCGGGGTCGTCTGGCTGATCGCCGCCGGATGAGCCCTGCCCGGCGCCCCGACTCCCTTCCACACCGGACAAGATCGATGAAACCTTCCTCTTCCGACACTCCGTCTCCCCTCGCGGAGGGCCGCTGGCTGTGGCGGCGCTTCTACGTCTTCGCCACCAGCGGCGCCGCCTGGGTGCTGCTGGACCGGTTGATCGCCGTGGTCCCCCCGGCGGCGGCGCCGCGGCTGGCGCATGCCCTGATGGCCCTGCTGGCGCTCATCCTGGTCCTCTACCTCGTGGCGCCAAGCGCCCAGCAACTGATCGCCAGCCTGTCGCTGCTGCGGCCGGGCGACGGGGAGGACCGCTGATGGCCTTCCGGCTTTCCGAGCGGTCCCTGAATCGGCTTGCGGGCGTCCACCCGCGGCTGGTCGCGCTGGTGAAGGAAGCCGCCGCCCTGACGCCGGTGGACTTCATGGTCACCGAAGGTCTGCGCACCGCGGAGCGGCAGGCCGCGCTGGTCCGCGCCGGAGCCAGCCGGACCCGCAACTCCCGTCACCTGACCGGCCACGCGGTCGACGTGGCGGCCCTGGTCGACGGGCAGGTGCGCTGGGACTGGCCGCTGTACCCGCGGATCGCAGCGGCCTTCAAGGCCGCGGGGGCCCGCCAGGGCACGCCGATCGTCTGGGGCGGCGACTGGCCTCGCCTGAGGGACGGGCCCCACTTCGAGCTCGACCGGAAGGCCTTCCCGTGAGCCCGCGCGAGCTGTGGCGGCTGGCGGGGCCGGCGGGGTGGACCGCCATCCTCGTGCTGGCGCTTGGTGCGGTTCTGCTGCTGGCGCATGGCCTCGGATTCCGCTGGGATCCGTTCGACCGGGCCGCCCGTCGCCTCGCCGCCGCCGAGGCCCGGGCGACCGCGGCGGAGTCCGATGCCGCGGCCCGACGCCTCGAGCGCGAAGGCGCGGCGGTCCAGAGCCGCCGTCTCGACATCCATCATCAACAGGCTCTGGCGCTCGAGCGCGCGACCGCGCGTGCAGAGGCCGGAGCGAGGAGCGCCCATGACGCCGATCACCCCCTGGATCCGGACCGGATCCTTCGTCTTTCTGACCATGATCGCCGGCTGTGCCACCTCGCCCCCGAGGTCTGCGCCGCCGCCCCGACTGGACCTGCCGTCGGCGGCGACCAGCCCGTGCCGGCTGGACCGCCTGCCGGAGCAGCCGACGCTCGCTGATCTCGAGGTCTCGTACATGGCCCGGGGCGCCGCCCTCGTCGCCTGCGAGGCGGCCCGGCGCCTGGCGGTGGAGACGCTGCAGGCGGAGCGCGAACTGCAGGACCGGTGGCGGGACGCCCGAACGGCGTCGCGCGAGCGCGGGCAAGATGGCCGAAGTGGCCGAAGTGGCCGCTGAATTCGCGGTCACGCGGCACATTCTGCCCGCGACCCGGCAAAACCTGCCGGGCGGTCGGCACTTCCTGCCGGGCGAGGCGCAGGCTTAACAAAAACTACCGCTGCAAAAACAACGGTCGACGTCGTGGCACGGCGCGACGCCCGATGGTTCGGTCCTTGCTGCGGGCGCAGCGAGCAAAATGCTCCCGGCAGCCAAAATGGCGTCGGACACCTTGAAAGAAGGACTACGTGCCATGGCGCTGAACAGCGTTAACACGAACGTGGGCGCGATGATCGCCCTGCAGAACCTGCAAGTCACCAACAGTGAACTGAGCACGGTTCAATCCCGCATCAACACCGGCAAGAAGGTCGCGTCCGCCAAGGACAACGGCGCCATCTGGGCTATCGCCCAGGGGCAACGTGCCGAAATCGGCGCCCTGAACGCCGTCAAGGACAGCCTGAACCGCGGTCAATCGGCCGTGGACGTCAGCCTGGCCGCGGGCGAGAGCGTTTCGGACCTGCTGGTTCAGCTGAAGGAAAAGGCCCTGGCCGCGACCGACACGTCGCTGACCACGGCGGCCCGCAACGCCCTCAATGAAGACTTCACCTCGATCCGCGACCAGATCGCGACCGTGGTGAACAACGCTTCGTTCAACGGCGTCAACCTGCTCGACGGTTCCTCGACCGCCGGCTTCCAGGCGCTGGCCAACGTCGCGGGCTCGACCATCACGATCAACGACGAGGACATGAGCCTCTCGGGTTCGATCGTGACGCTCGGCGCCGCCGAGGCCATCGACACGGCGAGCGCCGCGACCGCGGCCCTGGCCAAGGTCGACGCCTCGATCGCCAACGTGTCGGCTTCGCTGGCCCGTCTCGGCACCGGCTCGAAGTCGCTCGGCACCCACCTCAGCTTCGTCGGCAAGCTCCAGGACACCCTGGAAGCCGGCGTCGGCAACCTGGTGGACGCCGATCTGGCCAAGGAAAGCGCCCGGCTGCAGTCGCTGCAAACCAAGCAACAGCTGGGTGTGCAGGCGCTGTCGATCGCCAACTCCTCGACCTCCATCCTGCTCGGACTGTTCCGCTCCGGATCGACGGACGGGCGGGGCTTCGGCCCCGCCCGACCGGTCCGGGCCCCTAAGGGAGCCGCCGGCGAAGGCCGCCGGAAGGAGTGATGCAGAACAATGCGAAGATAGACCCCGTCGTCGTCGCCACGGTCGTCCCCGCCGCCGCCGGCTCGAGCGCCAGCGGCGATTTCCGCGATTCCCGCGCCCAGCAGGAGGCTGACCAGGCCGCCCGCTACCGGCTGGTGATCGAGGAGGGACCGCTGGCCGGCTCCTTCATCTACAAGACCCTGGACCGGGTGACCGGCGAGGTGGTGAAGCAGCTGCCCCGCGAGCAGGTCGTCGAGATGATGCGGACCGCCGCCTACAACGCCGGCGCCGTGATCGACACGCGCGCCTGAGCGCATCCCATCTCCAGTTGCGCCGCGCAGGAGCGATCCGCGCGGTTAAGACGCGTGGTTTATCCCCGTTAACCATGTGTGCACACCTGCGTCGCTAGCTTGGCCCAAACCTGAAAGGGCCGAGTCGGATGACGAACAGCGTCCACACGAATGCTTCCGCCGCCATCGCGCTGCAGAACCTGTCGACCACGAACAGCCGTCTGGGCGATGTGCAGAGCCGCATCTCGACCGGCCTGAAGGTCCAGGGGGCCAAGGACAACGCCGCCATCTGGGCCATCGCCCAGCAGCAGCGGGCGGACGTGGGGGCGTTGAGCGCCGTCAAGCAGAGCCTCGACCGCGCCACCTCGATCGCCGACGTCGCGCTTTCCGCCGGCGAATCGATCTCCGACCTCCTCAACCAGCTCAAGGAGAAGGTTGTCGCGGCCAAGGACTCCTCGCTGAAGACCCAGTCCCGCGAACTGCTCAACGCCGATTTCCAGGCGCTGCTTCGCGCCATCGCTTCCGCGGTCGAGAACGCCACGTTCGACGGAGCCAACATCCTCAATGGCAGCCTGACCAACGGCATCGCCTTCCTGGCGAACGCCGACGCGTCGGGCACGGTGACCCTGTCGGCCAAGAACCTTTCGCTGGGCGGCGGGATCATCGAACTGACGACGGCGACCGACAGTCTTCTGACCCTCACCGGCGCCGACCAGGCGCTGACCCGTCTGGACAACTCCATCGGTCAGCTGAACGCCGCCCTCGGCGAAATGGGCGCGCAGGCCAAGCAGATCGAGGCGCACAGAAACTTCGTCATCAAGCTGGTCGACACCCTCGAGTCCGGGATCGGCAACCTTGTCGACGCGGATCTGGCGAAGGAAAGCGCACGCCTGCAGGCGCTGCAGGTGCAGCAGCAGCTGGGCGCGCAGTCGCTATCCATCGCCAACCAGGCGCCGCAGATCATCCTGTCGCTGTTCCGCGGCGGCTGATCCGGTCTGGTCAGCCGGTGCGCCGGTGTCCGATGTAGACCGGCGCCGGCCGGCGCCGGTGCGCGGCGCGGGCTCCGAAGCCGTACAGGGAAAGCAGGGATCTCAGGGCGTCGAGGAAGGCGGTCATGGGCGGTTCCTCCGCATGCGGCCCGCCGTAAACGGCGACCACGGATCATTGTTCCCTGAGTCGCAAGGACTGTCTCGGGGCCGCCGCGCGTTAACGGTCCCTTACCGCCAGTCCGCCAAGGTGGACCGCGGGAGCGCGCCGTGATCGACAACCGCTATCTGCTCGGGCTTTTCGCAGGAACGTCGCCGTCCCCGGCGACGCCGGGCGGCCTGCCGACGGCGCTGTCGCGGAAGGCCCAGCCGACCCCGCCGTGGTCCAGTTCGGTCAAGCCGCCGGAACCGGGCGCCGTTCTTCGCGCCGCTCTGGCCGGTCGCAGCTTCATCTCCGAGGACGCCGCGCGCCTCGACGTCAAGGGCGCCTCGGCCGATTACCGCAAGCTCTTCGCTCTCTACCAGGGCCTCGACACCCTCAATGTCCTGGTCAATCGGGCCGCCACCAAGGGGATCGGCGCTCTCGAGGCGGCCCAGCTCCAGAAGCGGTTCGCCGCCGG
>JANJTI010000096.1 GCA_024711185.1 Brevundimonas sp.
CCGCCGTCAGCCTGGCGGTGGCCAAGCGTCAGGGGGCCAATGCCGTGGTCGTGTCCCATGGGGTGATGCAGCGGGTCGAGGCGCTGAAAGGCACGCTGATCCCGGACGGCCTGGAGGTCGTGGTCACCCGCGACTACGGCGAGACAGCCAATGAAAAGGCGAATGAGCTGCTCATGCACCTCGGTCTCGCGACCATCTCCATCGTCATCCTGATCGGCTTCGCCATCGGCTGGCGCGAGGCGGGCGTGACCGCGGTGGTCATCCCCACCACCATCCTGCTGACCCTCTTCGCCTCCAACCTGATGGGCTACACCATCAACCGGGTCAGCCTGTTCGCCCTGATCTTCTCGATCGGCATCCTCGTCGACGACGCCATCGTAATGATCGAGAACATCGCCCGGCACTGGGCGATGAACGACGGGCGAAGCCGGACCCAGGCGACCGTCGAGGCGGTGGCGGAGGTCGGCAACCCCACCGTCGTCGCCACCCTGACCGTGGTCGCGGCCCTGCTGCCCATGCTGTTCGTCTCGGGGCTGATGGGGCCGTACATGGCGCCGATCCCGGTCAACGCCTCGGCGGCCATGGTCTTCTCCTTCTTCGTCGCCGTGGTCATCGCTCCGTGGCTGATGATCCGGCTGGCGCGCCGGGCGCTGGCGGCCGGCCACGGCGAGCACGGGGAAGGCGCGCTGGGTCGCCTCTACCGCCGGGTGGCGGAGCCTGTGATCCGCACCCGCCGCAGCGCCTGGACCTTCCTGATCGCCGTCGGCGTGGCGACCTTGCTGTCGATGTCGATGTTCGGCCTGCGCGCCGTGCCGGTGAAGCTGCTGCCCTTCGACAACAAGTCCGAGCTGCAGGTCGTGCTCGACATGCCTGAAGGGACCAGCCTCGAGAGCACGGAACGCACGCTGGCCGGGGCCGCCGCCGTCGCCCAGACCCTCCCTGAGGTGGTCTCGATGGAGAGCTACGCGGGCACGGCGACGCCGTTCAACTTCAACGGCCTGGTGCGCCACTACTTCCTGCGCGATCGGCCCGAGCAGGGCGATCTGGCGGTGATGCTGGCGCACAAGGGCGAGCGTCGCCGCAATAGTCACGCCGTGGCGCTGGAGCTGCGCGAGCGGCTGAAGGGCCTGCCGCTGCCGGCCGGAGCCTCGATCAAGGTAGTCGAGGCGCCGCCCGGGCCGCCGGTGCTGGCCACCTTGCTGGCCGAGGTCTACGGCCCCGACGCCGCCACCCGCCGCGCCGTCGCGACCGAACTGGAGACCCTGTTCCGGGCCCAGGACTCGGTGGTCGACGTCGACAACAGCTACGGCGTCCGTCGCCCGGTGCTGCGACTGGTCCCCGACCGCGAGAAGATCGAGCGTTTCGGCCTCTCCGAGCGCGAAGTGCACGACTCGATCGCCGCCGTCATGGGCGGCCGGACTCTCGGCTACGCCCTTCGCGAGGACGAACGCACGCCTGTCGAGATCGCGGTGCGTCTGCCGCAGTCGGCGCGCACCTGGGACGAGCGCATGGCGGTCATGCCGGTCGCCATGACGACCGTCGACGGCGGCCGTCGGCTGGTCGAGTTGGGCGAAGTCGTCGAGGCGCGCGAGGAACTGGCCAGCTGGCCGGTCTACCGCCGCGACGGCCGCGCGGCCGAAATGGTCACCGCCGAGCTGGCCGGCCAGTTCGAGGCGCCGATCTACGGCATCCTCGCCGTCGACGCGGCGATCAAGGCGCACGACTGGAAGGACCTGCCGCAGCCGGAGATCCGTCTCAACGGCCAGCCGGATGACGAGACCGTTCCGACGGTGCTGTGGGACGGCGAATGGGAGATCACCTGGGTGACTTTCCGCGACATGGGCGCCGCCTTCGGCGTAGCCCTGCTGGGCATCTACGTCCTGGTGGTGGCGCAGTTCAGGGACTTCCGCATCCCGCTGGTCATCCTGACGCCGATCCCGCTGACCCTGATCGGCATCGTCATCGGGCATATGCTGTTCCGCGCCCCCTTCACCGCCACCTCGATGATCGGCTTCATCGCCCTCGCGGGGATCATCGTCCGGAACTCGATCCTGCTGGTCGACTTCATCCGCCATGCGCGGACGCCGGGTCGGCCGCTGCGCGAGGTGCTGCTGGAGGCCGGGGCGATCCGCTTCAAGCCGATCCTGCTGACGGCGCTGGCGGCCATGATCGGCGCGGCGGTGATCCTGTTCGACCCCATTTTCCAGGGCCTGGCCATCTCCCTGCTGTTCGGTCTGATGTCGTCGACCCTGCTGACGGTGCTGGTGATCCCGGCGATCTATGTCGCGTTGAAGGACGACGGACGGCCGCTTAAGTCGGCGGAGCCTGCCGGAGACCCTGCATGACCGACGCCATTCCCGCCCCGACCCCCGCCGCCCTGGCGGAGCTGGAGGCCAGCGCCGCCCCGGCGGCCCGGCTGATGCGGCTCTTCGGTAACGAGCAGCGGCTGATGCTGATGTGCCGCCTGAGCGAGGGCGAATGCGCCGTCGGGGAACTGGCGTCCTTCGCCGGGCTTTCACAGTCGGCCTGTTCGCAGCACCTCGCCCGCCTGCGGGAGGAGGGGGTCATCGCCCCCCGGCGCGAGGCCCAGACCATCTATTACGCCATCGCGGACACCGCCGCCGCCCGCGTCATCGGCCTGCTGTGCGACATCTACGGCGGCAAGTCCAAGGGAGCGTCCCGATGAGCTATTTCCACGCCCGCACCATTCCCGGCGAGTTCGACGCGGTTCTGGAGCGGACCCGCGCCGCCCTGCAGAAGCACGGCTTCGGCGTGCTGACCGAAATCGATGTGCAGGGGACGCTGAAGACGAAGATCGGCCAGGACTTCCGTCCCTACCGCATCCTCGGTGCGTGCAATCCGACGATGGCCCATGAGGCCCTGAAGCTGGAGCCGCATGTCGGCGCCATGCTGCCCTGCAACGTGGTGGTGCAGCAGGTGGAGGACGGCGTTGAGGTCTTCGCCATCGATCCCGCGGCCTCGATGCGGGCCATCGACAATCCGGCCCTGCTCGAGCACGCCGGCAAGGTCGGCGAACACCTGCGGGACGCCGTCGACGGGATCTGAACCTGCCGGCCCGCCCTTGATCCAGATCAGGGGGCGGGGGCGGCGGCTCTGTCAACCTGCGCGCGATCGAGGGAGATCGGCGCATGGCTCTGGCCGGAAGGTCTTCCCGGCCGGACGGACCGGGGACGAACGCGGGGAAGGACTCCGGGCGGGCGGCTGAGCTCTGCTTCCGCGCCCGCGCCGTCACCAAGGTCTATGGCGAGGGCCAGGCCGCGGTGCACGCCCTGCGCGGGGTCGATCTCGATCTCCCGGAGGGTGAGATGGTGGTCGTGCTCGGCGCCTCGGGCAGCGGCAAGTCCACCTTTCTCAACATTCTCGGGGGACTCGATACGCCCACTGCCGGCGAGGTGCTGTTCCGGGGCGAGGACATCTCCCGAGCCAGCCAGCGGCAGCTCACCGAGTATCGCCGCCGGCATGTCGGCTTCGTGTTCCAGTTCTACAATCTGATGCCGAGCCTCACGGCTCGCGAGAACGTCGCCCTCGTCACCGAGATCGCGGAGGCGCCGCTCACCCCCGAGGCAGCGCTCGCCATGGTCGGGCTGGAGGATCGTCTCGACCACTTCCCGACGCAGCTGTCCGGCGGCGAGCAGCAGCGGGTGGCGATCGCGCGCGCCGTGGCCAAGCAGCCGTCGGTGCTGCTCTGCGACGAGCCGACCGGCGCCCTCGACTCCGCCACCGGCGTGCGGGTGCTGGAGGCCCTGAAGACGGTCAACGACGATCTGGGCGCGACGACGCTGCTGATCACCCACAACGCCGCCATCGCCGACGTCGCGGATCGCGTGGTGCTGTTCGCCGACGGACGGGTGCGGGAGGTCCGGGTGAACCGGACGAAGAAGTCCCCGCGGGAGATCTCGTGGTGATCCCCTGGCCGGCCTGGATGGGGGCGCTGGACCGGATGCTGGTCCGCGACCTGTGGCGCATGAAGGGCCAGGCGCTGGCTATCGCCTTCGTCATCGCCGGCGGAGTGGCGGTGCACCTGCTGGCGGCCGGCATGCTCAGTTCGCTGCAGGCGACGCGCGACGCCTACTACGACCGCAACCGCTTCGCCGACGTCTGGGCGCCCGTGGTCCGGGCCCCCGAGCATCTGCTGCCGGACATCCGCGCCATTGACGGGGTCCAGACCGCTGCGGTGCGCATCCGCGCGCCGGCGCTTCTCGAGCCGCCGGGAACGGTCGCGCCCGCGACGGGCGAGGTTCTGTCCATCCCGGACGAGGGAGAGGCGAGCCTCAACCGGCTCCACCTGGTCCGCGGCCGCCTGCCGGTTCCGGGCCGCAGCGACGAGGCGGTGGCGCTGCAGGCCTTCGCCGACGCGCATCGGCTGGAGATAGGCAGCGCCCTCCCGGTCACCTTGAGAGGCGGCCGTCGCGACCTCGTCGTGGTGGGCGTGGCGCTCTCGCCCGAGCACGTCTACGCCATCGGTCCCGGCCAGTTCGTCCCCGACGATCGCCTGTACGGAGTGCTGTGGATGCGCCGCAGCGCCCTGGCCGAGGCTGTCGACCAGGACCAAGCGTTCAACGAGGCGGTGGTGCGCCTGTCGCGCGACGCCTCCGGGCCGGCGGTGATCGCCGACCTCGACCGCTTGCTGGAGCCCTACGGCGCGCCCGGCGCCTACGGTCGCGAGGAGCAGATCTCGGACGCCTTCGTGTCGAGCGAGATCGACCAGCTGACGACCATGGGTCGGGTCTTGCCGCCGGTCTTCCTGCTGGTGGCCGCCTTCCTCGTGAATGTGGTGATCACACGCCTCATCGCGGTCCAGCGCGCGGGGATCGGGCTGCTCAAGGCGTTCGGCTACCGCGATCGGGACGTGGTCGCCCACTATCTCAAGCTGGTCTGCGTGGTGGCCGTGCTCGGACTGCTCATCGGCGCCGCCGCCGGGACGTGGTTCGGGCGCTCCATGGCCGAGATGTATCGCGAGTACTATCGCTTCCCGTATCTGCTGTTCCAGGCGCACGCGGCGGACTACGTCGTCGTCGTCGCGGTCGCCGCGGCGACGGCGCTGGGCGGCGCCGCCCTGGCGGTGCGTCGGGCGGCTGCCCTTCGCCCGGCCGAGTCGATGACGCCCCAGACCCCGCCCGACTACTCCCGCGCGGCCGGGGGGCGGGTGACGCGCATGGCGGTGCTGGACCAGCAGACCCGGATGATCCTGCGTCAGATCATTCGCTGGCCGGGACGGGCGGCGCTGACCGTCGCCGGCGTCGCCGCGTCGGGGGCGCTGCTGATCGGCAGCCTGTCGATGCTCGACGGGATCGAGGTCATGATCGGCTCCAGCTTCGACATCTCCAATCCGCACGACGTCTCGGTCACCCTGGTCGAGCCGCGCTCCCGATCAGCCCTGTT
>JANJTI010000035.1 GCA_024711185.1 Brevundimonas sp.
GGCGGCGGCGGCGGAAACACGCCGCCGCCGGGGCCGGGGCCGGGCCAGCCGGCCGCCGACTGCCCCACCGGCTTCGCCAACGTCGGCACCATCGCCGCCGGCGCGGCGGGAACCCTGCGCGTCTGCCAGCTGCCGCAGCAGATCGACGGCGCCCTGACCGTGCCGCTGCGCGCCGGCACCATCTACGCCATCAGCGGCCGGACCTCGGTCGGCACGGACCGCGGCGTCGACCCGGCGGCCCCCACGGCCGGCAGCACCCAGGGCATCCTGACCATCGAGGCCGGCGTCCGCATCTTCGCCTCGAGCGGCAACGACTACCTGCTGGTCAACCGCGGCTCGCAAATCTTCGCCGAAGGCACGGCCTCCAGCCCGATCGTCTTCACCAGCCGTCAGAACGTCGAAGGCTCGACGACCGGAACCTCGCAGGGCCAGTGGGGCGGCATCGTCATCGCCGGCCGGGCGCCGCAGGCCAACTGCCAGCTGACCGCCCCGGTCACCTGCACCGGCCAGGTCGAAGGCACCAGCGCCTTCTACGGCGGCGCCACCCCGGCCGATAACTCGGGCCGTCTTCGCTATGTGCAGATCCGGTACTCCGGATTCGAGATCTCGACCGGCAACGAGCTGCAGGCCCTGACCCTGGCCGGCGTCGGCTCGGGTACGACGATCGAGTACGTGCAGTCCTACAACAGCTCCGACGACGGCATCGAGATCTTCGGCGGCAACGTCAACCTGCGCCACATCGTCATCAACGGCGCCGACGACGACGGCCTGGACACCGACACCGGCTGGCGCGGCGGCGCCCAGTTCGGGATCGTGACCCAGCGCGCCCCGAACTCGACCAGCCGCTCGGCCGGCTTCGAGTTCTCGGCCGCCCCGACCTCGATCCCGATCGCCTCGCGCTACAATTCGCAGCCGAAGATCGCCAACTGGACCTTGGTCGGCCGCAATGCCCCGACCGACGCCCACACGGTGGCCCATTTCGACACCGGCACGGACGCGACGGTGATCAATTCGGTGTTCACCAACGTGACCGGCTCGGCCGCCGGCTGCCTCGACATCGCCGACGCTGACACCGCCTCGGTGTCGCCGACGTTCACCTCGGTGTTCATGTCGTGCGCCATCTCGTACCGGCCGGCGAACGCGACCCGATCGCAGACGGTCTTCACCGCCGGAACCGGCAACACCGCCGCCGGGACCTCGACCCTGACCGCCCCGGCCTCGGGCACGACCCTGTCGAACCAGGTGCTGACCTTCATCAACGGCGCCAACGAGACGGCGGTGACGCCGACCAATGCGCCGGCCGTCTACAGCTGGTTCACGCCGACCACCTACGTCGGCGCCGTCCAGAACGCCTCGGACACCTGGTGGCGCGGCTGGACCTGCGGTCTGACCGACGGCCAGCCCTGCTGATCACGGACCTTCGACGGCGGCCTCCGGGCCGCCGTCGATCGTCGCGTCCTCTCTTCCGAACTCCCTCCAAGGCGTCGATCATGAAGACTCTCTCCCTCACCCTGGGCGGCCTCCTGCTGGCCAGCAGCGCTCTCGTCGCGCCGGCCGCGATGGCCCAGTCGGCGGCGATCCAGGCCCCCGCGCCCGACGCGGAGGATCCGCAGGTCGGCAGCGGAAACGTGCTGGACGAGATCATTGTCCTGGGCCGCAACATCCCGGAACCGAACCGCGAGAGCTCCGAGGTCGCCGCCTTCCTGACCGCGGAGGATCTGCAGCGCACCGGCGACGGCGACGCCGCCGGCGCCCTCGCCCGGGTCACCGGCCTGACCGTGGTCAACAGCCGCTTCGTCTATGTCCGGGGCCTGGGAGAGCGCTACTCGTCGGCCCTGCTGAACGGATCCCCCCTGCCCAGCCCCGAGCCGCTGCAGCGGGTCGTGCCGCTGGACCTCTTCCCGTCCAGCCTCCTGTCGGGGATCACCGTCCAGAAGAGCTACTCTCCGAACTATCCGGGCGAGTTCGGCGGCGGGGTGCTGGACCTCGAGACCATCGACGCGCCAGCCGACAGCTTCTTCAGCTTCAGCGCCTCCATCGGCGGCCACACGGAGACCACCAACAAGGACGGGCTGGTCTACTACGGCTCGGACTCCGACTGGACCGGCTTCGACGACGGAACGCGCGACGTGCCCGGACCGCTGGCCCTGGCCTTCGCCTCCGGCCGCCAGATCGCGCCGGGCGCCTTCACCGCCAACGAGCTCCAGACCATCGGCCACTCGCTGGTCAATGCGCCCCTCCGCCTGCTGCAACGCCAGACCATCCCCGCGGACTTCGGTTTCGGACTGGCCGGCGGCGTGGCCTCCGACTCGGCGCTGGGCACGCTGGGCCTCGTTGTGGCGGCCGGCTACGACAACAACTGGCGCACCCGCATCGGGGTCAAGGAGCAGGGCCAGTTCCAGGGGGACGAGCTGGTCCCGGTGACCAGCTACGCCACCGAGTCGAACCAGAACGACATCCAGCTGAACCTGCTGACTTCGGTGACGCTCGACCGTCCCGATCACGAGATCAAGTGGACCAATCTCTGGGTCCGCAACACCACCAAGGAAGCGCGCACCGAGGCGGGACCGGACTTCGACGCCGGCGGGTCGGTGATCCGCAACGACTATACGGAATGGTTCGTGCGCGAGCTGTTCACCACCCAGCTGGCCGGCGAGCACGCGTTCGCGGACGGCGCCGTCGGCGTGGACTGGCGCGTGGCCTGGGCCCGCACCTCGCGTGACGCCCCGTACGAGACGCGCTTCCAGTACGGGGTCAATGCGGCGGGGGACTACATCCACAACATCCAGGGCAACCTGATCTCCTTCTCCGAGCTGGACGACGAGATACTGTCCGGCGGCGTCGACCTCAGCTACGTCCTGCCGCTGTCGAATGCGCGGGAAGCGGTGTTCCGCGTCGGCGCGGCCTCGCTCGACAACAGCCGCGAGGCGCAGCGCCGGGACCTGCAGTTCACTGCGGTGAACGGCCTCACGGACGACCAGCGGGAATCGCGCGTCGACTTCCTGTTCTCCGACTTCAACATCAATCCGACCACGCTGGAGATCCGCGAGGTGGCCGGGACCAACGGGGCCAGCGCCTATGACGCGAAGCTCCGGGTCAACGCCGCCTACGCCATGGTCGACGCCGAGGTCGTGCCGCTGGTCCGCACCACGGTCGGCGTGCGCTTCGAGGACGGGGAGCAGTCGGTCACCCCGCGCGACCTGTTCGGCGGCGCCGCGCCCTACACGCCCACCACCCTGTCCGAGCAGTACTGGCTGCCTTCGGCGACGGTCACCTGGAACTTCGCCGAGGACATGCAGCTGCGCCTCGGGGCCTCGCAGACCATCGGCCGGCCGCAGTTCCGCGAACTGGCCCCGCAGGCCTACACCGACCCGGAGTCCAACCGGACCTTCATCGGCAATCCCTACCTGGTGGACACCGAGATCCTCAACGTCGACGCCCGGTACGAATGGTATTTCGCGCCCCGCCAGTACCTGACCGCCGGCGTGTTCTTCAAACAGCTGGACCGGCCGGTGGAGTCGGTGATCACCAGCGCCACGACCGGCGACCGCCAGCAGTCCTATCTCAACGCGCCGGAGGCCCGGATCCTCGGAGCCGAACTCGAGGTGAAGAAGTACTGGGACTTTCCGGAGGCGGGCCTCGGTTTCGTCGCCGACAAGCGCTGGCTGCTGCAGGCCAACTACACCTGGTCCGACTCGGAGGTGCAGGTCGGCGCCGACGACGTGGTCTACGACCTCTCCGGGGGCGGCGCGCCGTCTCCCGCCGCCTTCTTCATCGTCGACGGCAGTCGGCTGCAGGGTCAGTCGGAGCACGTCGCCAACCTGCAGCTGGGGTGGGAGGACGACGTCGCCCGCTCCCAGGCGACCCTGATCGTCAACTATGTCAGCGAGCGGATCACGGCCCGAGGCGCCGGCCAGGCCGGCCTTCGGGAGCCGGACTACGTGCAGGAGCCGGGGGTGTTCCTCGACCTGGTCTACCGGCGCGACTTCGACGTCATGGGCCGCGAACTGGGCCTGGCGCTGGAGTTCCGGAACCTTCTGGGCACGGACTTCGACGAGCATCAGGAACTCGGCAACCGGATCCGGATCAACAGCTACGAGCTGGGGTCCACCGTCTCGGCCAGCCTGACCGCCCGCTTCTAGGGCCGCGCGGCCGACCGGGGGCGCTGTTCGCCACCCCCCGGCCGGCGCAACGCTTTCGCGACAACCGCTCCGTGCCCGATGCAAGCGTCACGGCAAGTTCTCCCGGGCGTCATCGGGCCGTGAAGCCCGCACACGGACGATCGTTCTAGAACCCGGATCGGGCCGTCGGGGCCCGGGGGCGGCCCACGTGATCGACGCGATCCGGAACTGGAGCATCGGGGTTCGGGCAAATGCGGGGGGCGGGCCGGACCGGCTGCGTGCCGGCGTCGAACTGGCGCTGGCGCTCGCGCTCGCGGCCCAGGCGGGGCGTATCGCCTGGCTCTTCCTCGAGCCAGTGCCGACGCCGCCGGCGTCCCGCGCGTCGGCGGCGGCGGTCCCGTTGGACTACGCTGTGTTCCAGCGCTTCGACGCCTTCTTCAGGACGGGCGCCCAGGGCAGCCTGGCCGAGGCGACCGCAGCCGGAGCAAGCCAGATGCGGCTGTACGGCGTGCGCAGCGACGGGGCCGGGCGGGGTTCGGCGATCATCGGACTCGCCGACGGACGCCAGGTCTCGGTGGCGACCGGAGAGACGGTCGACGCCGATCTGGTGCTGCAGTCGGTGGCCGCCGACCATGTGGTGCTGGCCCGCGGCGAGTCGCTGACGCGGCTGATCTTCAGCGATGTCCCGGCGGGCGCCGTCGCCCCGCCTCCGCCGCCCGCGACGCCGCAGACGGTGACGCCGCAGCCTGCCGCCGCCCCTGTCCCGGACGTCGCGGCGATGGCCGCGGCCGCCGGTCTCCGCCCGCGCATGAAGGGTCTGCGGCTGGACGGATTCACCCTCTCGGGACCGGCCGAAGGCGCGCTCGCCCGCGGCGGCCTGCGCACGGGCGACGTGGTGGTCGCGGTCGACGGCCAGCGCCTCGACAACCCCGCCCGTCTCGCCGGTTTGCGGGACCGCCTTTCCGGCGAGGCCGCGGTCGAACTCCGCATCGAACGTGACGGGCGGGAACAAACTCTCACCCTCGGGGCGCAGCGTTGAAACGATCGAACCGCACTCTCGCCGGCGGCGCGCTGGCGCTC
>JANJTI010000200.1 GCA_024711185.1 Brevundimonas sp.
CTTCTCGAACACCTCGTCCAGCGGGGCCAGGGCCACGATCGGCGTGAGTTCGTCCACGAGGGCGATCGGCCCGTGCTTCAGCTCGCCGGCGGCGTAGCCCTCGGCATGGATGTAGCTGATCTCCTTCAGCTTCAGCGCGCCCTCCATGGCCAGCGGGAACATCGCCCCGCGGCCGAGGAACAGCACGTCGCTGGCCTTGGACAGCTCGTGGGCCACGCCCCGCAGGGGCCCGTCCATCTGCACCGCCTCGGCGATCAGGCGGGGGGCCTCGAACAGCGCCTTGACCAGCTCCCCCTCGACGACCGCGTCGATCCGGCCGCGCTGCACCCCGGCGGTGACCGCCAGCGCCAGCAGGGCCGCCACCTGGGCGGTGAAGGCCTTGGTCGAGGCCACCCCGATCTCGGGGCCGGCGTGGGTCGGCCAGACCACCGAAGCCTCGCGGGCCATAGACGAGGAGTGCACGTTGACCAGCGCCGCGGTCTTCAGCCCGTTGGCCTTGCACCAGCTCAGGCTGGCCAAGGTGTCGGCGGTCTCGCCCGACTGGCTGACCGCCACCGCCAGCGTCCCCGGCGCCACGGCCGGGTTGCGGTAGCGGAACTCCGAGGCGATCTCGACGTCGCACGGCAGGCCCGCCAGCCGCTCGAAGGCGTAGCGGCCGATCTGGCCGGCGTAGAAGGCGGTGCCGCAGGCGACGATCTGGACGCGGTCGACGGCGGCGAAGTCGATCTCGCCCGGCTTCGCCTTGCCGTTCACGAAGTCGAGGTAGTGGCTCAGCGTGTGCTGCACGCTGTCCGGCTGCTCGTGGATCTCCTTCTCCATGAAGTGCCGGTACTCGCCCTTCTCGACGAGGGCGGAGGAGGCCGAGACCTGAACGATCGGACGGTCCACGGTCTGACCGGCGACGTCGAACATGCGCGCGCCGGAGCGGTCGACGGCGACGTAATCGCCTTCCTCCAGGTAGCTGATCCTCTGGGTGAACGGGCCGACGGCCAGCGCGTCGGAGCCGAGGTACATCTCGCCCTCGCCCCAGCCGACCACCAGCGGGCTGCCGCGCCGGGCGCCCATGATCAGCCCGTCCTCGCCCTCGACCAGAACCGCCAGGGCGTAGGCCCCGGTCAGCCGGTCCAGCACCGTCTTGAAGGCGGCGACGGGATCGTTGCCGCCGTCCAGGGCCCGGTCGAGCAGGTGGGCGACCACCTCGGTGTCGGTCTGGCTCTCGAAGCTGCGGCCCTCCGCCGCCAGTTCACCCTTCAGCTCGGCGAAATTCTCGATGATGCCGTTGTGCACCAGGGTCACGCGCCCGGCCTTGTGCGGGTGGGCGTTCTCGGTGGTCGGCGCGCCGTGGGTGGCCCAGCGGGTGTGACCGATGCCCACGGTCGCCTCCAGCGGATCGGCCGCCAGCACCGATTCCAGCTCGCGAATCTTGCCCTTGGCGCGGCGTCGCTCGATGCGCCCCTGCACGAGGGCTGCGACCCCGGCCGAGTCGTAGCCGCGGTACTCCAGCCGCTTCAGGCTGTCGATCAGACGGGGAACCGCCGGGCCGGTTCCGGTCACGCCGATGATGCCGCACATGTGCCTGTTCCCACTCTCACTGGTCGGAAGCGCCCCTCGCGCCGCCCGAAACTTCGGGCGACCTGCCCGCCGGCAGGGTTTATGTGATTGACGGGCGGAATGGCATCTGAAAAGCCGTTTCGCAAGGTTACGCTTGCAGAGACAGGGACTTACAACGTGGGCGAGAGACGCTATTTCGGCACCGACGGCATCCGCGGCCGGGCGAACACCCACCCGATGACCGCCGAGGTCGCCCTGCGGGTGGGGCTCGCCGCTGGCCGCATGTTCATGTCCTCGGACGACCGTCGCCACCTCGTCGTCATCGGCAAGGACACCCGGCTGTCAGGCTATATGATCGAACCGGCGCTGGTCGCCGGCTTCTCCGCCGCCGGCATGGATGTGCGCACCTTCGGGCCGCTGCCGACGCCCGGCGTGGCCATGATGACCCGCTCGATGCGCGCCGACATCGGCGTGATGATCTCGGCCTCGCACAACTCCTACCTCGACAACGGCATCAAGCTGTTCGGCCCCGACGGCTACAAGCTCTCGGACGCCGTCGAGCTGAAGATCGAGTCGATGATGGACCAGGCGCTGGACGCCGACCTGGCGCCGCCCGACGCCCTCGGGCGGGTCAAGCGTATCGACGACGCCCAGGCCCGCTACGTCGAGATCGCCAAGGCCAGCTTCCCCAAGGGCCTCAGCCTGCAGGGCCTGCGCATCGCGGTCGATTGCGCCAACGGCGCCGGCTACAAGGTCGCCCCGACCACCCTCTACGAACTCGGGGCCGAGGTCTGCGCGGTGGGGGTCGAGCCGAACGGCCTCAACATTAACGCCGAGTGCGGCTCCACCCATCCCGAGGCTCTGGCCGAGGCGGTGCGCATGTACCGGGCCGACATCGGCATCGCGCTGGACGGCGACGCGGACCGGGTGATCATCTGCGACGAGAAGGGCCAGGTCGTCGACGGCGACCAGATCATGGCCATGGTCGCGCTGGACTGGGCCCGCCGCGGCCAACTGAAGGGCGGCGGCCTGGTCGCCACCGTCATGTCGAACCTCGGCCTCGAACGCCGGCTTCAGGCCGAGGGCCTGACCCTGGAGCGAACGAAGGTCGGCGACCGCTACGTCATGGAGCGGATGCGCGAGGGCGGCTTCAACCTGGGCGGCGAACAGTCGGGGCACATCATCCTGCACGACTACGCCACCACCGGCGACGGCCTGATGTCCGCCCTGCAGGTGCTGGCCGTGCTGGTCGAGAGCGGCCGGCCGATGAGCGAACTGGCCAAACAGTTCGACAAGGTGCCCCAGCGGCTGGAGAACGTCCGCTACAGCGCCGGCAAGCCGTTGGAGAGCGAGTCGGTGAAGGCCGCCATCGCCGACGCGGAGGCCCGCCTCGCCGGTGTCGGCCGCCTGCTGGTCCGCCCTTCCGGCACCGAGAAGCTGATCCGCGTCATGGCCGAGGGCGACGACGAGGCGCTGGTGAGGGCGGTGGTCGACGACGTCGCCGCCGCGGTGAAGGCGGCGGGGTAGGCGTCAGGTCGCCGGTGCTTCGCCGAAGCGATTGGGACCCGGGGCGCCTCGCAGGCA
>JANJTI010000019.1 GCA_024711185.1 Brevundimonas sp.
GGGCCTCGGCGCCGGCGCTCTGGACGCCGGCCTCTCCGGCTCCGGCTCGGCGTCGGGGGAGACCGCTGGCGAGGGCCAGGCGACCGACCGCCGCCGCGGCGCCCGCGCCGGCGCCTCGGCCAACGCCGACGCCTCAGCCGAACGCAACGGCGCCTCCGCCCGGCTCGAGGCCAGCGCGTCCGCCGAGGCCCGCCCGCGCGACTGACGCCGCCCCCACCCGGTGTCCCGGCCCCGTCTCCCCCCGCACCGGGCGGGGGCGGGGCCGTCTTTCTGTGGATTGTCGAGACCGCCCCCTCGCCACCCGTTCCGGTTTTGTTCTACCCCCTCCCTCCCGTCGGATGGCGTCCCGGGAGAGCTGACCATGACCTACACCCCGCACACCGACCGGGAGGCCGAAGGGCCCGGTATCGCCCGCAGCGAAGCGAAGAGTCAGGACGGACAGCTCGTCGCGTTGGCCGCCGGCCTCATCGCTCGCGGCGGTTCGGACGCGACGGCCGGCGTCCGCGCCCTGCTCCGCCACGTGCAGGCCCATGACCCGGCCGCGCTCGAGCGGATGGTCGCCGAGCTCCACCTACAGCGCCTCCGCGGTCTCGCCTGATCGGCGGCGGCCGCCGCCGTCAGAACGCCGCCGAAACCCGGAGGCCGAAGTGGTGGGTCTCCAGCTTCTCGCCGAACTGGCCGTTGTAGCCGAGGCGGGCGCTGATGCCGGCGCCGTCGCCGAGCAGTTCGACGCCGACCTCGGTCTCCCACACCGTTTCATCCAGCGGCTGGCTGGTCGTAAACGGGTCGGCCAACGTGCCGGCCGCCTCGAACCGGGTCTTCAATCCGGGCCTGTCGCCGTCGACGACCTGACTGACTCCAACAGACAGGTAAGGCCGGGCCAGCGCGTTCGGGACATCGAATTGGCCGCCCAGTTCGATCCGTGGCCGGATGCGGGTCACCGTCTCCTCGTGCTCGTCGAAGACCAGGTTCAGCGGCCCCGCCCCGGTCTCCGCGAATCCCGACTGCTGGTAGCGCGTCGCCGAAACCTCGACGGAGGGACGCACATACAGGCTCGAGTCGCCAAACGTGCGCGACAGCAGGGCCGCCGCCGACTGGAAGTCGAAGCGCTGGGTGCCGCTGGCCACCGCGGGCCCGCCGGGGGTCACCACGCCGCGGTCGACCGCGAGGTTCGCCCGGCCGGCGGTCAGGGTCAGGCCTGTGTCGAAGGCGCCGAAGTCACCTCGCACCAGCAGGCCCAGCTGGCGACGGTCGCCCTCGACCCAGGCCCGGTCCGTCAGCTCCCCCTCCACCTCCTCCAGAGAGAAGGCTGCACCGACGGTGATCGGCGACGACCCCAGGCGGGTCTCGGCCCCGGCCTGCAGGCCGAGCGTCCGTTCGCCGAAACCGTAGGTGTCGAACGTCTCGTCCAGATCAAGTTCGGTGACGGCGCCGCGCGCCCAGACGCAGCTGTCGCCCGTCGGGGCCCAGCGACCCGACGCCTGCGGACAGCTGAACATGCCGTCCCGGAACCGCCCCGCCGCGAGGGTCGCGGCGACGGCGTTGTCGACGTAGGCTTCGGGCATGAAACTGTCATAGACCGCGCCCAGCAGATCGTTGTCCGGGATCCAGAACAGCATCTCCACGACGTCGTCGAACGGGTCCGCTCCGCCCGCCGCCTGGATGCGGTTGACGTAGTCGCCGACCGCGGTCCGGTTCTCGTTGAAGCGGGCGTCCGCCGGCGAGAAGTCGATGGTGTAGTTGAGCAGGAGCGCCTCGGCGGTGGTCGACAGGGCGAACCGGGCGATCGCCGAGGTCGGCGCGTTCAGCGCTACGCCGGTGTCGGTCAGGCCTCCGGGAGCTGAGATCACCGTGGCGGTGAAGTCGCCGGGCTTCAGGTCGCTGATGTTGTTGGCGCGCAGGTCGAACCGCCCGTCCACCACGGCCGAGCCGTTCAGCGTCAGTCGGTCGGTCTCCTGGCCCACGCCGGACAGCGCGAAGTCCAGATCGAGATCGAACACCGCATCCGCCGTCTGCAGGAAGTCGCCGTCCACCTCCGTCGTCTGGACGACGCCGAAGTCGCCCGGCGCGATCAGACCGTGGTTGGTCAGCAGTCCGCCGCCCAGATCGATGTAGTCGAGGCTGACGAGGGCCGCGGCAAGGTTGTTGACGAAGGCGTTGGTTTCCGCCGCTGCGGCGCCGACCGCGAACGGCGTGATCCCGCCCCGGCCGTCCAGGTCGATGTTGCCGACGACCAGGCCGTTGTTGATGATGGTGTCGTTGCCGGTGGTGCCCTCGATGGCCAGGTTCGACACAGCCGAGGCCGAGCCGTTGATGGTGACGGTGTTGTCGGCGCCGCCGTCGATGAAGATGCCGCGCCCGTAGACCGAACCGCCGCGGAAATGCCCGTTCAGCACTGCGGTGATGTCGCCGACGCCGTCCCTGGCTGCGCTCTGGAACACGGCGGCGATGCCGTTCTGGCCGGTCGCCAGGACGTTGCCGGTGTGATTGACGGTGACACGGCCGGCCACGCCGTCGTTGCCGAAGGAGCCCATGAAGCCCAGGCCGATGCCCGAGCCGTACAGACCCCCGCCGCCGCCGACCGACTGGGCGAAGATTCCCATGCCGCCCACCGCGTTGATGATGATGTCGCCGGTCGAGTTGACGACCACGTCGCCGCCGTTGCCGCCTGGTCCCGCGAAGGGGTTGATGCCGAGGCTTAGCGAGAAGTCTCCGATGCCCAGCGAGACGTCGCCGGCCACGCCGCCGCCGCCGCCGACCGATTGGGCGAAGATGCCATAGGCCCCAAAACCATTGGTAACGATGTCGCCGGTGTGGGTGACGGTGACATCGCCGCCGTTTCCGCCGGAGCCGCCAACGCCCGAGAACGTCACCTGGCCCAGTTGGCCGATGGCGCCTTCGCCCCCGGTGCCGCCCCCGCCGCCCACGGACTGGGCGAAGATGCCGTGCGCCAGCACGCCCGAGGTGTGGATCGAGCCGGTGTTCAGCACCGTCACGTCGCCGCCGTCGCCAGCTGACCCTCCCGAGCCGCCGACGCCGATGCCGAGGGCCGGCTGCTGCAGCGACTGGGCGAACTCGACCGCGTCCTCTATGTCGCCCTTGACGCCCAGCAGGTCGGAGAAATCCTGCCGGTAGCTGTAGGGATCGCCGTTCTCGTCCTCGCCCTCGGAGTAGTCCGTGGCGCCGCCGTTTCCGCCGCCGCCGCCGATCGACTGGGCGAAGATCCCGTGCGAGCGGACGCCCTGGGTGTAGATCAGGCCGGCGTTCAGAACCGACACCGCGCCGCCGTCCCCGCCGCCCGCGCCCTGGCCGCCGATGGCGATGTTGCCGCCCTTGGCGTCGCCCTTGTTGATCTGGTCGAGATAGAAGCCGATCTCGCCGCCGGTCTCGGTGACCAGGCCGCCGTTGCCGCCGCCCCCGCCCAGCGACTGGGCGAAGATGCCGTTGGAGTCGGCCTCGGCGGTGTAGATGACGCCCTGGTTCTCGACGTCGACCTCGCCGCCGTCGCCAGCTGCCCCGCCCGTGCCGCCCACCGTCACGCTGACCTGCTGCGCCTTCTTCGTGCCCCTGGCCTTGGGCGAGAACACGAGAGCGTAGCCGCCGGCGTCGCCGCCGTTGCCGCCGCCGCCGCCCACCGACTGGGCGAACACGGCGTGCGAGCCGCTGGACAGCGCCGCCAGCATGCCGGTGTTGAACACCGAGACGTCGCCGCCGTCGCCGCCCCCCGCGCCCTGGCCGCCCATGGTCACCGTATAGGCGCCGTTCTGGCCGGCCCCGAAAGCCGCCGCGGTCGAGGTCGACACCCCGCCGTCGCCACCGCCGCCGCCCACGGACTGGGCGTAGATCGCGTGCGACTGAGCGCCCCGCGTGATGATGCGGCCTGAGTTCGCGACCGTGACGTCGCCGCCGTGATTGCCCGAACCGCCCGCGCCGCCGACGTTGACCGTGATGTTCTTGGAGTTGGAGCCGAAGCTGTAGGTCCCCGAACCCGCACCCGTGTATTCGGTGAAGCCGTTCTCGTCGAAACCGGCCAGGCCGCCGGCGCCGCCGCCGCCGCCGATCGACTGGGCGAAGATGCCGTGCGAGGCCTCCCCGGCGGTGTCGATGACGCCGCTGTTGGTCACCGTCACGTCGCCGCCGACCGCGCCGGCGCCGCCGATCCCGCCCATGGCCAGTTCAAGGTTGACCGAGTTGGAGCCGGCCAGCGTCAGGCCCCCGGCCGACCCGCCCGTGCCGCCGCCGCCGCCGACCGACTGGGCGAAGACCCCGATCGAGCCGTCGCCCTCGGTGACGATCAGGCCGCTGGTGTCGACGGCGACGTCGCCGCCCTGCGTGCCCGGACCGCCGAAGCCGCCGATGCGGCCGCCGATGTTCCTGGAGCCGCTGCCCCCGAAGTCCGCCCCGAAGACGAAGCCGCCGTTGCCGCCGCCGCCGCCGATCGATTGGGCGAAGACCGCATGGGCCACGTCCCCGGTGGTGCCGATATCGGCGCGGTTCTCGACCGTGACGAGCCCGCCGGCCCCGCCGACGCCGCCGGCGCCGCCGACGCTGAAACTCAGATTCAGGGACTTGTTGGGCGACAGGCCGCCGGAGACCGCTCCTGCCCAGCCGCCGTCGCCGCCGCCGCCGCCGACCGACTGGGCGTAGAGGCCGTGCGAACCTG
>JANJTI010000211.1 GCA_024711185.1 Brevundimonas sp.
CATTGTCGCATGCGCGCAGGCGGCTCCTCAACCTGAGGGTGGGCGCGCAAACGGGTGCGAGTCGAGCCGGCGGGCGCGTCGCCGGAACTGTCGATCGACAGCCGTCTCGGGCGTCGGCGCTCCGGGAGGCCCACCTCAGAAGCTCTTCCTGACCTCGACGAAAACCGACCGCCCGACAGGGTCACGGTAGGCCGGTTGATAGTTCAGGGGGGTAAGGCCGTTCTCGTCCGCGATGCGCTGGCGCGCGTTCGCGGCATTGGTCAGCGTCAGGTTGAGTCTGGACCTCTTCAGCACCGCGGATTCGGGAGCGAAGACCGAGAGGTCGACATGGCCGCTGAGGTTGACGACGGTCAGGGGTTCAAATCGAAGCGCGCCGCCGCCGGCGACCTGGCCCAGATCGAGCGTGCTTCCATCTCGCCACGTCCCGGAGACCCGGAACCCCCAGTCCCGACTGACGAATGCGGCGCTCGCATCCGCCTGCCGACGCGCCCGCCCGCCGGCCAGGCCGAAGCCGCCCCCGCGGAGCAGGTCGACCGCAGGCAATCCGTCCCGGATCAGCAGGTCGTCCCGAAAGGTCCACGACGCCGCCGCATTGACCTCGACCCGCGACCGCGCGGGAGGACCGCGAAGGTCCGACGATCCGGCGACCGGGACGACGAAGCTGATCGCGGACCGCGCCTGCTCTTGCGTCTGGCGCTCGAAGTTGAGCGGCCGGGTGTCGACGCTGATCAACTCACCCGCTCCGTCGCGCACAAACCGGTCCGGGAAGGCGGCCATGATGGCGACGTTGTTCGGGGGCAGCGAGGCGATCGGGTCCCGCGTCTCCACGGACCAGTACTCCGCGTTGATCTGCAGGTTGTAGCGCCGCCAGGGCGTCGCCGTGACGCCCAACCGCTTCAGCGTCGCTGTCTGGGACTGGAGGTCCATGGCCCCGCCGTAGGTCACCGTGACCGAGGTTGTGCGGCCGGTGAGCGGGTCGAAGTAGGGAATGTCAGGCGAGACCGTCGGCGCGTCCGCCAGCAGCTCCAGCGCGGGCGGCGTGACGGTCACCTGGACCGAGGCATTAAACCTCAGTTGTTCAACCGGAGCCCAGTCGACGAGCGCCAGGGTTCGTCGCGGCGATCCGGCCCGACCCGCGTCGCCCGCCGCCGCCTCGAGGTTCAGGTTGAGCTCGCCCAGCGCCGGCAGGAACCCCGCCCTGCGGCTGGCCAGCGGCGCGAAGACGACGAGGGAGCCGTTCAGCTCCTCCCGGGTCTGCTCGTTCCGGACCGGCGCGCCCTCGAACGTGCTGGAGGAGTCGACGGACGAGTGGTTCAGCCCGCCCGTGGCGGTCAGCCGAAGCGGACCCGCAGGCAGCTCCATGGGCGTGCCGGAGGCGCTGATCTGCGCCGAGGCGTTCTCGACGAGGGTGCGTGACCGATCGAGCCGGATGGCGAGGAGGTCGCCGAGGCCGCCTCCGAAGGCATCCGTCCCAACGGGCACCGGGAAGGGTTGAGCGACCTGCGCAAAATCCTGGCGTTGACTGTCATAGCGCCGGTCGGACCGGCTGTAATTTACATTCGCCCCGAGCTCCTGGTCGCCGAGGCTCCACCGCAGGCTCGCACCGAACGACCCCGCTTCCGTGCGTGAACGCGACTCCAGCGGCTCCGGCCTCGCCGCCGCGACCACGACGTCGGCGCCGAAGGGACTTTCCGGCCGGCCTGCCTCGACGAGGAAGAGCCCGTAGGCCGCCCCGCTCAGGTAGCGGCTCTCGCTTGTGGCGGCGCGAGCGTTCACCGAAGCGGTGACTTCCTCCGAGAATTTCCGGGTCCCGCTGAAGCTCGCCTCGTAGGATTGCACGTCCGGCAGCAGGGTGCGGAAGCGGGCGAGGTCCAGCGAGTCCGCCAGGCCCGCGTTCGCCGCGAAGGCGGCCAGCGTCCGGGGGCCCGGCCCCGGAGGAACGGCGGCCCGCGCGACGGGTCGTCCCGCGACGGCGCTGAGCGCCGGATCAATCTCGGTCGCGCCGGTGGCAGGATCGGGAAGCACCGTGCCGAGGGGGCCGTAGGGATAGGCGAGCGGGAACGGGGTCACGCCCCGGTCGTCTTCCAGGACGCGGGTCTCGTCGCGAACTCTGAAAGCCAGATTGGTCCGGTTCGGCCCCTCGATGCGGGTGGCGGTGATTTCACCGGCTGTGGAGACATAGGCCCCCTCGGTCGACGCCCGCCGGCCAAGGACCGACACCAGCGTTCTCAACTCGCGCCGCAGGACGACGTTCACGACCCGGCCCCGGGGCGAAGCTCCCGCCGCCGCGCCGGATCCATCGGGCAGGATGTCCACCCGCTCGACCGCCTCGATCGGCAGGTCCGAGACGTCGCCGAAGTCCTCGATGCGTTCGCCGTTCACCAGGATGACCGGCTCGTCCTCGCCGATCTCCCAAGCCAGTTCGCCGACCAGGTCGGCCACGGTGCTGGCCCCGTAGGACAGGATCGCATCGCCATCCAGCGACCTTTCGACGGTCACGCCGGCCACCTCGCCGCGCCGGCCGATGACCAGAACGGGTTCAAGCGTGGTGGTGGGACCGTAATCCTGCCGGGGCGCCCGGCCATCCTGGGCGAAGGCGGACCCCCACGCCGCGCTGCATAGCAGAAGCGACAGGACCGCTCTTTGCGACAGCAGGGACGCGCCGCGACTCGACACTGTGAAAACCATGCCCCCCCGGCAGACCTTCCGGAAAACAGGACGCCGGCGGGCGATGAGCTCGTCCCGCCGGCGCATGTTCATCAGGAGCGACAAGCCGCCCCTGACGCCGTCGCAAGAGATTACTGGAGCGGAACGCCGTTGACGTACAGGACCGACGAGCTGGACTCGTCCACCGTCGTGGTCCCGGGCGTGAGGACCCAGTTGGTCGGGCAGCTGTTCAGCTGAGGCCCTTCGGTGACGGACGAGGAGGTCGAGCCGCCGCCGGCATAGCCGTTCAGGTTGAAGCCGGTGATCTGGTTCCGCTCGCGCGCCACGGCGGAGAGGACGCCCTGAACGGTCTCCGTCGTCGTCCGCGAACGTTCCTGGGTGTTTTCGTTCCGGGTGTTGGTGCAGAGCCAGGACGTCTCGGTGACGACCGTCGAGGCCACCGAAAACTGGAGCGATGCGGCCTGGTTCTGGAGCTGGGCGTTGTTCAGGCCCAGCGCGAGCTGCACGTCGCCCTTGCCCACGAAGCCGGTGCCGGTGGCGGGATCGAAGGTGACGGCGGCGAAGGCGGCGCCGGCGGTGGCGAGCGCCGCGGCGCCCGCCAGGATGAGAAGTCTGGTCTTCATGACAGCCCCAATTGCTGCTGGCGCCCCCACTGGGCTCCGTTGGGTCACGACCTATCACCGGTTGTCGATCTTATCCTTTACCCAATCTTAACACTCGCAATTTCCGGGGCCGCCGCCCCCCTCGCGGGCGCTTCCTCGCGCCGCACAAGAAAAAGGGGCGGCCCGCGTGGGCCGCCCCTCTCCTCTCCGGGGAATTCTCCGTCCCTAGAACGGGCGGAAGTTCAGGCCGACGAAGAAGCGACGGCCGTACGGGTCGAAGTTCGAGTAGAGCGTCGTCCCGAGATACTCCGGCTGTTCCGCGTCGAAGGCGTTTACCACCCCGGCGCGCAGCGACAGGTCGTCGCGAACGTTCCAGCGCACGGTGAAGTCGTGACGCGTGAAGTTCCCGGTGTCGTACTCGTCGAACGGCCGCTGGTCGACGTTGCCCACCGCGTCGCGGACCCGGAGGCTGTCCTGGGCGGTCTGCCAGTCGGCCGTCCAGTTCACGCTCCAGATCTCGTTCGGCGTCCAGGTCAGCGACGAGGTCATGCGAACGCGCGGATAGTACAGGTTGCTCGACAGTTCGGTGTAGTCCGACGGGTCGTCGGCGTTCAGGAACTGCTTCTGCTCGATCAGCCACAGGCCGCCCAGCGAGTAGTCCAGCCGACCCCAGTCGCGGCCGGTGACCTCCTCGAGATCCATCCGGTAGCGGGCGGTGAAGTCCAGACCGCGGGTCTCCAGCTTGGCGTAGTTGACCGAGCCTTCGATGAAGCCGCCGATCGGGTCGTTGACCGGCCCGCCGATCCCGAACGGGATGTTCGGGTTGTTGCGGAAGATGGTGGCGCACGCCGCGGTGTTCAGGGTCGGACCGCTGACGCAGTTGTTCGCCGCCGTCTGGGCCGACACCGCCGCGATGACGTTGTCGATCTGGATCTCGTAGTAGTCGAGGACCAGCGAGAAGTTCGGGAAGAACCGCGGCTCGATCACCGTCGAGAAGGTGAAGCTGTCCGACTCCTCCGGTTGCAGGAACGGGTTGCCGCCGCTGACGCCCGCCACGCCCGAGCCGTAGTTCGGGTTGTAGTCGTCGGCGTTGGTCGCCGTGGAGCCCGCGAAGTCGAAGCTCAGACCCTGGGCCTGGGCCAGCGCCGTGCAGTTGGCGATGCGGTTGTCGCGCGTCTGGGCGTCCTGGGCGACGATCACCAGCGTGGCGCAGGGATCGACGACGTTGTTCAGGAACGTCTGGGCGAACGGCGAGAAGTTCTCCGCCAGGTCCGGCACCCGGACCGAGCTGTTGAAGCTGGTCTTGAAGGCGATGTCGGAGATCGGGCGGTAGATCAGGTTGACGCCGTAGACGTCCACCTCGCCGACCGTGGAGTAGTCGGCGTAGCGGTAGGAACCGCTCAGCTCGGCGTATTCGCCCAGCCAGGTGTCGCGGAACAGCGGCACCGACAGCTCCCCGAAGATCTCCTCGCTGGTGTATTCGACGTAGTCGAAGTCGGCGCCGCCGTTCAGGAACAGCAGCGGACGACCGGCGGTGTCGCGATCGCGGCCGATGCCTTCCGTGCCTTCGCGACGGTACTCGGCGCCGAGAGCGACGCCGATCGAACCTGCGCCCCAGAGGTCCCACAGCTCGCCGGAGACCGAGGCGATCGCCTGCTCCTGCTCGTTACGCTCGCGGACCGAGATCACGGCGTCGACATAGGCCAGGGCTTCGGGGCTCTGGTTGCCCATGCCGAAGACGTTCAGCGGAGCGCAGTCGGCGATCGACTGGCGGCCGTAGGCGGTGTCGCGCAGATTGCCGCCGACATAGGTGTCGAAGGCGGCGTCCGGCGCACCCTGGGCGTCGAGCAGCTGCGCACGGCAGACGATCTGGCCCGGCGTGCCGTTGACCACGCCCGCCGTATCGACGACGGCGTCGGCGGCCAGGGCGAAGCGCAGGCTGTCGGTGCCGCGTTCGCGGTTCTCGACCTCGACCTCGCCGTAGGTGTAGCCGATGTCCCAGTCGACGTTGCGGACGAAGCCGACGCTGTCGAGCGAACCGCGGAAGCCGCCGACGAAGCGCATCAGCTCGCGGGTGTTGTCCTGGGTCCGGTCGGGCCCGAACATACTGTGACGCGCGTTCTGGAGAAGGATCGGGGCCAGCGGGGCGCCCGGCGCATTGGCGGTCGGCTGCGAGTAAGGCGTCACCATGTTGGTGCGGATCGCATCCTTGACGTTCTGCGGCAGGAAGGCGTTGTCGCTCCAGCGCAGGTCGAAGTTGTTGACCGCATAGATCGGGTTCACCGAGCCGGCGCCGTACGAATTCACCAGGTCGATGTCGTAGAAGGTCGGCTGCGACAGGTCGAAGGTGTCTTCGGTGACGTACTTGGCCTCGGCGTAGAACTCGACGCGATCGGTGACGTCGAAGCGCAGGCCGGTCTGGAAGCGGGCCGATTCGGAGCGCGGCACGCGCGAGCCGGTGCTGAAGTCGGCGGGGTTCACGCCGTCGCCGCCGTAGTTGTACGGCTGGCTGATGCCGGCGCCGCCGACGCGCTCGCCGAAGTTGGCCAGACGCGCGGTCGGGCCGTCGTACCAGAAGGTGCGACCCGGCTGAACGCCGAAGCAGTTGGCGCTGTAGGTGAAGCCGGCGGCCGTGCCCGAGCTGCCGAAGCAGTTGGCGTAGGGGATGTCCGGATCGTTCAGCGGGCTCGGGCGCGAGACGTTGGCGAGCGTCGTCTGACCCCAGCGCGGACGATCGATGCGGTTCACGCCGGTGAAGGTCCGGGCGTCGAACACGCCGTCGTTGCGGGCCGTGGTGGGATCGTTGTCGGTGGCGATCCGGACCGGCGCGTTGCGCAGCCAGTCGATGTCGAGCGAGGTGACTTCGTCGACTTCCTCGTATTCGCCGTGGACGTAGACGTTCAGACGGTCGTCCAGCAGGTTGGCGCCGGCCAGGGCCGAGATCCGCTTGTTGGCTTCGCCGTCCTGGTTGATCATGCCGTAGTTGGCGTCGATCTCGAGGCCTTCGAAGTTGCGGCGCAGCACGAAGTTCAGCACGCCCGAGACGGCGTCGGCGCCGTAGACCGACGAGGCGCCGCCGGTGACGATCTCGATGTTCTCGATCAGCAGACGCGGGATGGTGTCGACGTCGACGGCCAGGTTGCCCGCGGCGGAGCCGACGTGGCGACGACCGTCGACCAGGGTCAGGGTCCGGCCGGTGCCCAGCGAGCGCAGGTTGGCGAACGACAGACCGCCGTCGTTCAGGTTCGAACCGGTGGTGTCCGACGGAACCAGCGAGTTCGACAGGGCGGGGATGGTGGCCAGATAGTCGACCACGGTCGACTGACCGGTGCTCAGCAGCGCTTCGCGCGAAACCTGGATCAGCGGGGTCGGAGCGTTGGTCGGGTCACGACGGATGCGCGAGCCGGTGACGACGACTTCGTCGATCTCGGTGGCTTGCTGGTCGGACTGACCCTGAACGTTCACGCCCGGGAGCTGGTCCTGGGCGAAGGCCGGAGCCGTGACGGCCATGACGCCCGCGAGGATCGTCGTGCCAAAGAGGTACTTGCGCTTGAGAAGCATGGTGATTGGGCCCCAACCGTTGT
>JANJTI010000238.1 GCA_024711185.1 Brevundimonas sp.
AGCCACGGCGCCGGACCGGGGCCCGGCCGCATGATCGGCATGAGCCTGACGGTCCTCGCCCTGCTGGCGGCCGCCATCCTGCTCGTCGTCGCCGCCTTCGCTCGCTGACCCTCCGCGCCCGGTTGCGCCCGGGAGAGCCCCCGGCCATATCGGGGCATGACCTCCCCGTCTGACGCCGCCGCCTCCGACATCCTGTCCGACCTCGTCTCCGCCGCCCTCCGGGCCGGAGCCGACTCCGCCGAAGCGGTCGCCGCCGAAAGGGCGTCGCTTTCCGTCGGCGTCCGCAACGGCGCGCTGGAGGACGTCGAGCGCGAGGAGAGCCGCGATCTCGGCCTGCGCGTCTTCGTCGGCCGTCGTCAGGCCACCGTCTCCGCCTCTGACCTGTCCGACACCACCCGCGCCCGCCTCGTCGAACGGGCCGTCGCCATGGCGAAGCTGGCTCCGGAGGACCCGTACGCCGCCCTGGCGCCGCCAGACCGCCTCGCGCGCGCGCCGTTCGCCGAACTCGACCTGTTCGACCCCTCCGATCCCACGGCCGCCGAGCTCGAAGCCGCCGCGGCCGAGGCCGAGGCCATCGCCCTCGCCGTCGAGGGCGTGGCTCGCTCCGAGGGCGGCCACGCCGCCGCCTCCTCCAGCCGCTGGCGCCTGGTCACCTCCCACGGCTTCGACGGCGGCTGGCGCGGCACGGCCTTCTCGCTGGGCGTCGGCGTCATCGCGGAGAAGGACGGGGCCATGGAGCGGGGCGGGGAGCATCGCGCCGTACGCCATCTCGCGGACCTGCCCTCCGCCGGCGCCATCGGCGCCGAGGCCGGACGCCGCGCCGTCGCCCGCGTCGGCCCGCGCAAGATCGCCTCGACCACCGCCCCGGTGATCTTCGAGAACCGCGTCGCCGGCCAGGTGCTGTCCCCCCTGCTCGGCGCCATCTCGGGGCCGTCGATTGCGCGTGGGACTTCCTTCCTCAAGGACCGGCTCGGCCAGCCGGTCCTTCCGGTCGGCGTCGACCTGGTCGACGACCCCTTCCGCCCCCGCGGCCTCGGCTCCGCGCCCTTCGACGACGAGGGCGTGGCGGTCGCCCGTCGGGCCGTTGTCGAGGACGGCGTCCTGACCACCTGGCTGCTCAACACCGCGTCGGCGGCCCAGCTCGGCCTCGCCTCGACCGGCCACGCCTCGCGTGGCCTCGCCGGCCCGCCCGGCGTCTCGACCCACAACCTTCACCTCGAGCCCGGCGAGCGCGACCTGGCCGGCCTGATGGCCGACGCGGGCGCCGGCCTGCTGATCACCTCCATGTTCGGCCCCTCGCTCAACGCCAACACCGGCGACTGGTCGGCGGGGGTCTCCGGCTTCTGGTTCGAGGACGGCCAGATCGCCTGGCCCGTCAGCGAAATCACGGTCGCCGGCAATCTCAAGGATCTGTGGACCCGCCTCGTCCCCGGCTCCGATCTCGAGTTCCGCGGCAGCTTCAACAGCCCGTCCCTGCTGTTCGACGCGGTCGCCATCGCCGGGAAATGAGCGACCTCGCGGCCGATCTGGCCTTGATCAGGGAGGCGGCGAACGAGGCCGGCCGCCTCGCCCTCGCCGAGCGCGAGAAGGGTCTGACGATCTGGTCGAAGTCCGGTGGGTCGCCGGTCACCTCGGCGGACATGGCCGTCGATCGCCTTCTCCGCGACGCCCTGCTGACCGCCCGTTCCGATTACGGCTGGCTGTCGGAGGAGACCGCCGACGGGCCCGAGCGCCTGTCCCGCCGCCGGGTCTTCGTGGTCGACCCCATCGACGGCACCGTCGCCTACATGAAGAACAGGCCATGGTGGTGTATCCCCATCGCTGTGGTCGAGGACGGCCGGCCAGTCGCCGCCGTCATCCACGCCCCGGCCCTCGGCGAGACCTTCGCGGCCACCCTCGGCGGCGGCGCCACCCTGGGCGGTGCGCCGATCAGCGCCTCCGACACGACCGATCTCGACGACGCCTCCGTGCTCGCCGACGCCCGTCTTCTGGAAGGTCCGCACTGGCCCGAGCCGTGGCCGGCCATGCGCTTCGAGAAGCGCAACGCCATCGCCTACCGCATGGCCCTGGTCGCCGCCGGCGCCTTCGACGCCGCCATAGCCCTCACTCCCAAGTGGGACTGGGACGTCTGCGCGGGCGCCCTGATCGTCGAGGAGGCCGGCGGCCGCGTCAGCGACCACCACGGCGGCGCCTGGCGGTTCAACCGTCCCGACCCGCGCCAGAACAGCCTTGTGTGCGCCGCCCCGGCCCTTCACCCGTTGATCGTGCGGCGCACAGCGCCTATTCCGCTCGCGCCGTGACCCCTCCCGACCCGGAACGCCCATGACCGCCGAAAACGAACCGAACCAGCTGCTACACCTCGTCATCGGCGGCGAGCTGCGCCACCTCGACGCGCCCGTGTTCCGCGACCTCTCCAAGGTCGAGTTCGTCGGGGCCTTCCCGAACTACGAGGAGGCCCGCAAGGCGTGGAAGGCGCGGGCGCAGGCGACGGTGGACAATGCGCACATGCGCTACTTCATCCTGCACGCGCACCGGCTGATCGATCCGCGCGGCGACCAGCACTGACAAGGAACGGCGCGGCCGCTGGCGCGCTTTCCTTACGACAGCAAAGCCAGGGAGAGCCGCCCATGACCACCACCCTGATCGTCGTCGTGCTGCTGGCGCTCGGCGTCGGCATCGTGCTCTGGGCCGTGCGTCGCAAGCCGGCCGACCGGCCGACCCCGCTGCCCGGCGAGACCGACACCGCGTGGAACGATCCGGTCAGCCCCGCCGACGCCGCCCCGCCGCCGCGAACCGACGCGGAACCGCGCCCGTGACGCTGTTCGGCCGCACGCTCGGAGCGGAGGAAATCGCCAGCCTCGTCTTCATGCTCGGGGTCCTCGCCCTGTGGCTGTTCGCCCTGCGCGGGGAGCAGGGCTGGCGGCGGTGGTTCACCCGCTGGGAGGCCGACCGCAAGGCCCGGCGCGAGGCCGAGATCGCCGCGGGTCGCGGCCCTGAAAAGCCGCGCACGGGCCCCGTCCGCGGCCCGTGGGGCTGATCACTCGCGCCTGAGGAACTTCTCGGTCAGCAGCGTGCCCCACCACTGCGCCTTGAACTCGGCCCGGATCGCCTTGGGGTCGTAGGCCTCGCTGTCGATCCAGTCGATGAAGCTGACCCCCGTCGGCTCGACCTCCTTCAGATATTTCTCCAGCGTGTAGTCCAGCACCCCGGTCAGCCCCTCGCGGTGGTGCAGGTATTTCTTGTCCAGTTGGCGGATGGCCTCCGAGATCGGCTCGCCGAGATGGAAGTGCCGGTACAGCACCGCCATCATCCCGGCCCGGTCCGCGCCGGACTTGCAGTGGATCAGCACCGGGTACTCGATGGTCCGGAACAGCTCCCGCGCCCGGTGGATACGATCCTTCTGAGGCGGGTCGCGACTGTCCAGAGGCGCGTCGATCAGGGTCAGCCCGAGCCGCTCGCAGGCGTCCTTCTCCAGCGCATAGTATGCCTCGTCCCGGGCCCCGCGCAGGTTGATGACCGTGCGGATGCCCTGGCCCTTCCAGTACGCCAGTTGCCGCGGCGACGGCTGGTTGGTCCGCACCAGATCTGGCCCCAGCCAGTGGGCGTTCATGAACCACCGCCTCAGGAAGGCGTGATCCTTCCACACGTAATCCCAGCGCGCCCTGAAGCGGCCAGCGTGGGTGGAGAGGTCGTAGCGGGACATGAGGCGCAGATAGCCGTTCACGGGCGCTCCGTCATCGGTATCGCCGCGCATGATGTGCCGATCCGGGCGCCGGCCACGGCCCGCCGCTTGCCGGTCCTCCTTCCAGTCGAAGGAGTTTGTCCCATGCCGATACACCCCCTGGTCGCAACCAC
>JANJTI010000245.1 GCA_024711185.1 Brevundimonas sp.
TGCTGGACGAGATGCGGAAGCGCACCGACACCCGCTTCATCGTCATCACCCACAACCCGGTGACCATGAGCCGGATGGATCGGCTGTACGGCGTGACCATGCCGGAGCGGGGTGTCAGCCAGCTGGTCAGCGTGGACCTGACGCAGGCGGAGAAACTGGTGGCGTGAGGCGGCCGGCGACCAGTGGCCGGCAGCTGGCCAAACCGCCGGGGATGTCTACCGGCCACCAGCCGCCGGCCGCCAATCACCCCTTCAGCACTTCCGTCTTCAGGAACCAGCCGAAGATGGCCGGGCCTTCGACGACGTAGCGGCGGAACATGCGGCGGGGCTGGCTGGCGAGGCGGTGCAGCCATTCCAGCGACAGGCGCTGGAAGATGGCCGGGGCGCGGTGCTGGCGGCCGGTGAGGAAGTCGACCGAGGCGCCGAGGCTCAGCGCCCCGCCTCGCTCGCGGCCGGCCCTGTGCAGGGCGTGTGCGAACAGCTCCTGCTTAGGGGCGGAGACGCAGGCGAGCAGCACGTCCCACTCCGCCTTCGCGGCGGCGTCGACGGCGGCCAGCCAGCCGGGCGTGCCCGGGGTCAGCATCGGCGCCTCGATGTGGACGAAATGACGACGCGGGAAGCGGGCCTGGAGGGTGTGGAAGGCCTCGAGGTCGGGACCGAACACGGCGTAGACCAGATCCGCGCCGACATCGGACGCCAGCAGGTCGGCGGTCAGGTCGGAGCCAGGATAGACCGACAGCCGGCGGCCGCGCAGCCGGGCGAGGTGGGCGAGGATGCGGCTGTCGCAGACGTGCAGGGCGGCGCCGCGATAGATGTCGGCGGGAACCCGGCCGTCCATCAGCTTGATGACGTGGTCGACGTTGGGCGTGACGACGTAGCCGTAGGGGCCGCGCGCTCGGGCGGCCACATCCGCGAGAAGGGCGGTGCGGTCGCCGTCGGCGAAGTCCAGCGTCATGAAGCGGGTCATGCCGCGAAGGTAGCGCGCCAGCCTCAACGGGCCGTTACGATGCGGTCGCGGCGGCGAGGGACGCGTTCAGCTGGCGGTCGCGCGGCAGGGCTTCGGGGCAATGGTCGCGCATGAAGGCCAGCATCTTCTCGCGAATCTCACAGCGCAGGTCGAAGACGACCGCGCCGTTGCGGCCGCTGGCGAGGCAGCGCACCTGGGCCACGCGGTCGGTGACGTCGGTGACCTGCAGGTTGACCACGTCGCCGTCCCACAGCGGACTCCCGCGGCAGATCCGCTCAAGCTCGGCGCGGAGCCGGTCGATCGGCGCCTCGTAGTCGACGTAGAGCATGACCGTGCCGATCAGGCGGGCGGTCTCGCGGGTCCAGTTCTGGAACGGCTTCTGGATGAAGTAGGTCAGCGGCAGGACCATGCGTCGCCAGTCCCACAGCTTGACCACGACGTAGGTCGAGGTGATCTCCTCTACCGTACCCCACTCGCCCTCGACGATGAGAGCGTCGTCGATACGGATCGGCTGGGTCATGGCGATCTGGATGCCGGCCAGCAGGTTGGTCAGCACCGGCTGCAGCGCGAAGCCGGCGATGATGCCGACGACGCCGGCCGAGGCCAGGATGCTGACGCCCCACTGACGGAAGCCGGCGATCGTCATAAGGGCGAGACCGAGGGTCACCAGCGCGATCACCACCTTGGCCACCTTCTGCAGGATGCGCGTCTGGGTGATGTGCTTGCGGGCGACGAGGTTGTCCTCGGTCTGGATGTTGAAGCGCCGCATGTAGACCACGGCCCACATGTCCATGACCCCAGCCGCCAGCCAGCCGGCGGTGAGGATGCCGAGGAACAGCAGCACCGAGCGGACCTGGGCCGAAGGCAGCGGGTCCATGGGCGAGACGGTGACGCCGATGCCGATAGCCAGCAGCACGACCAGAATGCGGAACTTGGTTCGACCGCGTTCGACAACGCCGCGCCAGAAGACGTCGCGCTTGCGAACCAGACGGCGGAGGATGCCGAACAGAAGCTTGTGCGCCAGCCAGCCGCCGCCCACGAAGACAAGCAGGACGAGAGCGATCGCCGCCCATTCCGGCAGCCAGTCGAAACGCCGCCACAGGCGGATGACCGCCGTGGTCAGGTCGGTGATCCAGATCGGCATCCAGCTTAAGCGCACGGAGGCTGGGCCGGTTTCCCGATTGTCAGGGCGCGGCGGCTTCGACCATGTCGGCAAGGCGAGCCGTGGCGTCCGGCAGGGCCGCCGAGCGCGCGCCCGCGCTCATCTCCGCGAGGCGGCCGGGATCGGAGAGCAGTCGCTCCAGCATGGCCGCCATCCGGTCCACGGCGACGTCGTCCTCGAGCAAGATCTCCGCGCCGCCGGCCTCGACGAGGGACAGGGCGTTGAAGCGCTGGTGGTCGTCGGTGGCGATCTTGAGCGGCACGAGCAGCGATGGCACGCCGGCGACGGCCAGCTCGGAGCAGGTCGAGGCCCCGGCGCGGCCGATCAGCAGGTGGGTCTGCGACAGGCGGGCGGCCATGTCGCGAAAGAAGGGGGCGACCTCGGCGTCGATCCCGGCTTCGAGATAGATCTGGCGGGCCGCCTCGAGGCTCTCGGCGCGCGCCTGCTGCCGGACCTTCAGCCGGGTGCGCAGGATCTCCGGCAAGGCGGCGAGGGCGCGGGGCGCGGTCTCGGCGAGGATGCGCGCGCCTTGGCTGCCGCCGGTGACGAGGACATGGATGGGGCCGTCCGGGGCCGGAGCGGCGAACGGACGGGCCTGGAGAGCGCGAATGTCAGGGCGGACCGGGTTGCCGACGAGGGTCACGCGGGCGCCGACCGCTTGCGGGACCCTCTGCAGGTTGGGGAAGGAAGCCGCGATCGCGCCGACGTACGGCGCCAGCCAGCGGTTGGTGCGGCCCAGCACCGCGTTCTGCTCGTGCAGCAGGGTAGGCCGGCGCTGGCTGAGGGCCGCCAGCAGGGCGGGCGCCGACGGATAGCCGCCGAAGCCGACCACGACGGCCGCGTCGAGCCGGTTCAGGGCGTGTCGCGCCTGCCTCACGCCCCTGAGGATCGCCAGGCCGGCCTTCGCCATGCCGAGGGCGCCGCGGCCGGTGGCGGCGTCGAGCGCCAGTCGCTCCTCGGCCGGGAAGGCGTGGGCGTACTGCTCGCCGCGCCGGTCGGTGGCCAGCACCACGCGCCAGCCGCGGGCCTGCAGTTCGCGGGCCAGCGCCTCGGCCGGGAACATGTGCCCGCCGGTGCCCCCGGCGGCGACGACGCAGACTTTCGACATGGGCTTGGCACTCACATCCGTTTCAGGCCCCGTTTCGAGCCGGGCCAGAACCTCTCGTAACTCGTTGCGTCTGAAATCCGCATAGGCCGGATCCCTGGCCCGAATATCGCCATCGTCGGCCCACCAGCCGAGGACCTCCCACGCGCGGCTCTCGGAGGGTCTCATCCTCCGGGGATCGGGCAGGGTCGCGTGCTCCTCCGGCGTGAATGCACCACCCGCGAGGACGCGGCGAAGCGCGGCGGCGAGCGTATCCTTCGGCTCGCTCATCCTGCTACGGCAGTATCCGCCGGCGGTCCGGCAGGGTGGCGCCCGGCTCGTAGGCGCCGGGGCGTCGGCGGGTCAGGCTGAGGGCGAAGCCCATGGTCAGGCCCATGGCCAGCATGGACGAGCCGCCGTAGCTGATGAAGGGCAGGGTCATGCCCTTGGTCGGGATCAGGTTCAGGTTGACCGCGATATTGATGCAGGCCTGCAGGCCGATGAGCATGAACAGGCCGGCGGCGGCGGTCTGCTCGAACGGGTCGTTGAGCTTCATCGCCTTGCGCATGCCGCGCAGCACGATGAAGGCGTAGAGGCCGATCATGGCCAGCGACAGCACGAGACCGAACTCCTCAGCGCCGACCGAATAGATGAAGTCCGTGTGCAGGTCGGGCACGTAGCGCTTCATCACACCCTCGCCGATGCCGCGGCCGACGAGGCCACCGGCGCGGATGGCCTCGGAGGCGCGGTCGATCTGGTGGGTGTCGGTCGTCTCGGGCGACAGGAACCGGCTGAGGCGGTCGCGCATGTGGCCGAAGGTGAAGTAGAGGCCGACCACGCCCGCCGCGCCGGCGGCGGCGAGGGCGGCGACCCACTTCAGCGGCACGCCGGCCATGAAGAAGACCGCCATGAAGGTGGTGGTGATCAGCAGGGTCTGGCCGATGTCGGGCTGGATCAGCAGCAGGCCGACGGTCAGCGCCCAGAAGCCGAAGGCGATGGAAACCCCCGGCACGCCCTGGCCCTTCTGGGTCTCGGCGAACATCCACGCGGCGAAAACGATCAGGGAGGGCTTGGCGAACTCCGAGGGCTGCAGGCTGAACGGGCCGAGGTTCACCCAGCGCGCGGCGCCCTTCACCTCGTTGCCGATGAACGGCAGCGCAGCCATGACCACGATGGCGCCGATCAGCGCCAGCACCGCGATCCGCCGCACGCCTCGCGGCGACAGCAGGGAGGTGGTCAGCATGATCGCCACCCCCATCGAGGCCCAGACCATCATCCGCCACGAGTAGTGGAACGGATCGACGATCGACTGGTCGGCGTTGATGGCGGCCGGGCTCGAGGCGAAGCTCAGCGCCACGCCGAGCCCGATCAGGGTCAGGGCCGCGGCGAGCAGGCCGCGGTCGACGGTCCAGAACCACTTGGCGATCGGGCCCTGGTCGAGGCGGGAGAAGGCGGGGCTGTAGCTCTCGGTCATGACGCGCTCGCGGGAACGGCGCCGAGGGCAAGAGCGGCGGCGCGGAAGGCCTCTCCCCTCGCCTCGAAGTCGGGGTACTGGTCGAAGCTGGCGGCGGCGGGGGAAAGGAGCACCACCTCCTCCCGGCCGGTGGCGGCGGCGGCCTCGTACGCCTGCCCCACGGCCGTCTGCATGTCGCCGCTGATCCGGTGCGGCGTGTCGCCCAGCCGGGCGGCGAACGGCCCGGCCGCCTCGCCGATCAGGAAGGCCTCGACCATCCGCGGAAACAGGTCCTCGAGATCATCGATCCCGCCCGCCTTGGCCCGCCCGCCGGCGATCCAGAAGCTTCGATCGTAGGACGAAAGCGCCTGCCGCGCCGCATCGGCGTTGGTGGCCTTGGAGTCGTTGACGAACGTCACTCTGCCCAGCCGGCCGACGGTCTCCATGCGATGGGCGAGGCCCGGGAAGGTGAGCAGACCTTCCACTGCGACGTCGTGCGGGACGCCAAGGGCGCGCGCGGCTGCGTATGCGAAGGCCGCGTTCTGGGCGTTGTGGCGACCGGGGAGCGAGCGGGCGGCCGCGAAGTCGACCCGACCATCCTGCCCCGTCATCTCGCCGGGCGCGGCCATGACGTCGGCGGGCTCGCCGCCTGTGGAGACTGAAACGACCTTCCGTCCCCCGGCCTTCAGTCCGGCGGCCGTGTCCCGGCCCCAAGGGTCGTCGACGCCGACCAGCGCCGACCCGGAGCGGGCGAAGATGCGCCGCTTGGCCGCGACATAGCCGTCCATGCCCCCATGGCGATCGAGATGATCGGGGCTGATGTTGATCAGGATCGCGACATCGGGCGCGAAGCTCGTCGTCAGGTCGAGCTGGTAGCTCGACACCTCGACCACATAGACGGCGTCGGGCGTCGGGGCCGGCAGGGCGAGCACGCCGATGCCGATGTTGCCGCCGACGTGGACGGTCATTCCCGCCTGCTTCAGCACCCATCCGATCAGGGCGGTGGTGGTCGACTTGCCATTTGTGCCGGTAATGGCCACCACCCGCGGCCGCTCGCCTTCCGGCAGGCGGGCCAGCGCCCGGGCGAACAGCTCGATGTCGCCGATGATTTCGATTCCCGCCGCCCCTGCCTTCGCCACCGTCCAGTGCGGTTTGGGATGGGTCAGCGGGGCGCCGGGCGAGAGCACGAGCGCCGCGAAGTCCGACCAGTCGGCGGCCGTCAGGTCCTCGACGGCGAAACCTTCGGCCTCGGCCTGCATGCGGCTGGAGACGCTGTCGTCCCACAGCACCGGCAGGGCGCCGCCGGCCTGCAGGGCGCGCGCGGCCGTCAGTCCCGACCTGCCGAGGCCGAAGACCGCGATCCTTCGCCCTTCGAAGCCGGGGACCCGGATCATGGCGTCAGCGCAGCTTCAGGGTGGCGAGACCGGCGAGCGCCAGCATGGCGGCGACAATCCAGAAGCGGATCACCACCGTCGACTCGGGCCAGCCCATCTTCTCGAAATGGTGGTGGATCGGAGCCATCAGGAAAATGCGCTTTCCGGTGGCCTTGAAGTAGGCGACCTGGATCATCACCGAAGCGGCCTCGACCACGAACAGGCCGCCGACGATGCCCAGCACCAGTTCGTGCTTGGTGGCGACGGCGATGGCGCCGAGCGCCCCACCCAAGGCCAGCGAGCCGGTGTCGCCCATGAATATCTTGGCGGGCGGGGCGTTATACCAGAGGAAGCCGACGCCGCCGCCGATGATGGCGGCCAGGAAGATGGCCAGTTCCCCGGCGCCGGGCACGTGGTGGATGCCCAGATAGTCGGAGAAGATGAAGTTGCCGGCCAGGTAGGAGATGATGCCGAAGGCCGCCGCGGCCATCATCACCGGCACGATGGCGAGGCCGTCGAGACCGTCGGTCAGGTTCACGGCGTTGGAGAAGCCCACAATGGTGAAGGCTGCGAAGGCGACATAGAACCAGCCGACATTGAGCAGCACCGCCTTGAAGAAGGGGAAGGCGATCGAGGTCTCGAGATTCGGCGACGTCGGCGACGCCTTCATCCAGAGGACGGTGAGCACCCCGGCGACAAGGGCCACGACTGTCTGGGCCAGCAGCTTCTGTTTCGAGGTCAGGCCGGCTGAGGACTGTTTGGAAACCTTGGCGTAGTCGTCGACGAAGCCGAGCACCCCGAAGGCCGCCGTCACCATCGAGACGATCCAGATGTAGGGGTTGGTCAGGTCGCCCCAGAGGAAGACCGCCACGGCGATGCCCGCGAGGATCATCAACCCGCCCATCGTCGGCGTCCCGACCTTCGACAGGTGGGTGACCGGGCCGTCGGAGCGGATCGGCTGGCCCTTGCCCTGCTTGACGCGCATCCAGGCGATGAAGCGGCTGCCCATGGCCACGGCGACGATCATGGCGGTGGCCATGGCCAGCGCCACCCGCACCGTCTGGTACTGGACCAGATTCAGCAGCGGATAATCCTGCGCCACGTCGGCGTAGTAGAGATAGAGCAGGTAGAACATCAGGCGGCCCCCTCATCCGCTTG
>JANJTI010000255.1 GCA_024711185.1 Brevundimonas sp.
ACGCCAAGAAGATGGTCGAGGGGATCGTGAAGGGGCTGTGACCGGGATTTGGGCGAGACTGGCTGTCCTGATCGCCGCGCTCGCGCTGGTGGGATGCGTACCGACGCCGTTCGAGATCGCAGTTTCCGGCGGGCTGGCGCAGCCGGTTCTGGAGTTGAAGCGGAAGGGCGGAATTTCGATCGGCGCCTTGTGCGTCCAGGAAATTCACATGGTGCGAGCTGCTTCTCGCCAGTGGCCCAAGTCCGTTCCCGATTCTGATGCTGTGTGGAGGGTCGCGTCGCCCGACGGGCGTTGCACATCCCTGCGGTGGGTGACCTACGGTGCGGCGATCCCGCGCCTTGAGACCGTCGCACAGGCCATGCCCTTGGCTCCGGGCGTCCGGTACGCAATTTGGGGAGAGGCCGCCGGCGGACACCGTGGTTCTCTCGTGATCGTCTTTGAGCACGGTTCCTGGAACGTTGTGTCTCAGCGTTCCGTCGATATCGTCGCCGATGAGGGGTGATGGCCATGCCCACCATCCTCCGCTGGAACGGCTACCGCTTCTATTTCTTCTCGAACGAGGGGTTCGAGCCGCCGCACGTTCACATCGACAAGGGCGGTTGCTCGGCCAAGGTCTGGCTTGGTCCCGTCGCGGTGGCGCGCAATATCGGCTATTCTGCGAAGGAGATGGCCGTGATCCTTCGCAAGGTCAGCGAGGAACGGGACGGCTTTCTGGAGGCATGGAATGGCTATTTCGGCCGTCAGGATCGATGAACGGGTCGCCGGGGTCGAGGTCACCGACGCCGAACTGATCGTGCGTCTGCGCGATGGGCGCCGGCTGGCCGCGCCGCTGGACTGGTTCCCGCGCCTGAAGGCGGCGACGCCGGCTCAGCGGGCGAATTGGGAAGAGGCCGCCGCCGGCCTCGGCATCCACTGGCCTGACATCGACGAGGACATCGGCGTGGGGGGCCTGCTCAGGGCCGCGGCGCCCGAGGCGGCTTGATGGCCGCCGAACAGAAGACCAAACCCACCCCGGTCTCCGTCGCCGACTTCATCGCCGCCGTCGAGGATCCGAAGCGCCGCGCCGACGCCGAGGCGGCGTGCGCCCTGCTGGCGGAGGCTACGGGGGAGGCGCCGGTGATGTGGGGGCCGTCGATCGTCGGCTTCGGCGCGTACCACTACCGCTACGCAAGCGGCCACGAGGGCGACGCGCCGCTGGTCGGCTTCTCGCCGCGCAAGGGCAACCTGGTCTTCTACCTGTCCGGCTGCGAGGAGCGGCGGGACGAGTTCCTGTCCCGGCTGGGCAGGCACAAGGCGGGCAAGGGCTGCGTCTACGTCAACCGCCTGGCGGACGTGGACGCCGCGGCGCTGAAGGAGATGGCGGCGGCGTCGGCGGCCTCGCTGAAGGCGCGCTATCCCGGCTGATCAGGCCGCCATGCGGAAGTCTTCGGCCGGGTCGAAGGCCGGGCGGGCCTCGTCCCACAGGGCGTCCTCGTCGGCGTAGCGGGCCGACTGGCGGGCGTCGACCACGTCGATCACCTGCTCCTCCAGCCGGTCCCAGATCACCGCCAGGCCGGGTTCGGCCTCGCAGGGGACGATCAGGTAGCGGTGGGCGGCGATCTCGGACTGGGGGGCGAAGGCGCGGGCCATGGAACTGCTCCGGGGAGGGGTCTGTGTCGATGATCGGAGCATGAAGCAGCGTTGCGTCAGAATCGGACGTATGCTTCCCTTGGAGCCATGAGACACGAGAAGGCGGCGGCGGTGATCGAGCTGGCGCGGCGCATGGCGGCCAGCGCCGAGGGCCTGACGCTGGACGACATGGGCCGGGAGATGGGCCTCGGCCGACGCACGGTCGAGCGCATGCGCGACGCCGTGCTGGACCTGTTTCCGCAGGCGGAGGAGGTGTCCGACCCGCCGTTCAAGCGCTGGCGCATCCGCGGCGGTCTCTCGGCCTTCGAGCAGGCGCCGACGACCGGCGAGCTGGTCGAGCTGGCCAAGGCGGCGCAGGCGCTCCGGGCGGCGGGAGAGCCGGCGCGGGCGGCCGCGCTGGAGAGCCTCGAACGCAAGCTGAAGTCGGCGATGCGCTCTACGACGCTGAACCGGCTGGCCCCCGACCTGGAGGCGCTGGTGCGAGCCGAGACCATCGCCGTGCAGGCGGGCCCAAGGCCGTCCGCGGACGAGGCGGTGCTGACCGAGATCCGCCAGGCCATCCTCGCCGGACAGCCCCTGGGCTTTATCTACAGCCGCCCCGGCGCCGAGGCGCGGCGACGCAGCGTGGCCCCGTGCGGGGTGATGTTCGGCCGCGCCAACTACCTCGTCGCCGCCGACCGCGAGACCGGCGGCATCCGCACCTTCCGCCTCGACAGGATGAGCGCGGTGCGCGCCGAGCCGGGCGTGGCGTCGCCGCCGGCGGACTTCGACCTGCAGGCCTTCGCCAGCCAGTCCTTCGGCATCTACCAGGACGAGATCGAGGACGTGGCGCTGCGGGTGGCGCCCGAGGGGGCGGAGGAGGCGCGGGCGTGGCGCTGGCACCCGACCCAGACGGTGGAGGACCAGGCGGACGGCTCCGTGCTGGTGCGCTTCCGCGCCTCGGGCATGCGTGAACTGGCCTGGCATCTGTTCAGCTGGAGCGGGCAGGTGACCATCATTCAGCCGCCAAGACTGAAGGCGGTGATGGCGGCCGAACTGGCGGCGGCCGGCCGCGCCCTCGAAGCGGCGCAAGCCTGACCAAAGCTTAAGCTGACGCCGTTCGGCGAGCCGGCTAGCGCGGGTGGGTCGAAGAGGAGCTTCCCATGATCCGCATTCTGGGCGCCGCGCTGGCGGCCCTGACCCTGGCCGCCGCCCCCGTGCGGGCGCAGGCGCCGGCGGCGTCCGGTCCAGAGGCCGCGGAGGCACGCTCGTCGGTCACGGTGGTCCGCGACGGGGAGACCTGGACCGCGGACTACGCCCTTGACCGTGACGCGCCGTACTGGGCCTTCTTCCGCTCCTCGCTGATCGACGGCTCCCGGCGGCCCTGGCGGCTCGAGCAGTGGCGGGTGGTCACGCCCGGCGTCGTGCTGGAGCGGGTCGGCGGCCGCGACGTGCTGCGCAGCGCCACCGGCGGACCCGTGCCGCGCCGGGTCAGGATCGAGTTCACGCCGAAGACCGAGAACCTGGAGGCAGACTACAGCACCCTGGTGTTCACCGACGGCTCGGTGGCCCTGCCGAGCGGCATCTTCGACGTCTTCCCGCTGGAGTCCGCCGACGCGGTGAGGGCGACGCCGGCCGATCTGAACGGCCACGCGCTGGCAACGGGCCCGGCCCGGGTGACCTGGAGGGACAAGGCGGGCCCCATCCTGTTCAAGGGCCGACGGGTGCCGGAGGCGACCGAGGTCCAGGCCGAGACCTATGTCCTGTTCGGTCAAGCCGAAGTGGTCGAGGGCGAGCGACTGACGACGGTGGTCGACCCGGAACTGCCGGAGTGGATCGGCGGGGCCATCGAGGACTTCGCCCCCCGGGTGGCCGGCTACTATGCGCAGCGGCTGGGGCCGGGGCAGACCGACCGTCCGACGGTGATGGCGAGCTGGGCCGGCCCCGTCGAAGGGCGGACCTCCATGGGCGGGAGCGTCCTGCCCGGCCTGATCGTGATGAATTTCGAGGGGACCGGGGTGGTGCGGCCGTCGAACGGGGTGCTGGCGATGGCCCGCTGGTTCATCGGGCACGAGAGCGCCCACTTCTG
>JANJTI010000297.1 GCA_024711185.1 Brevundimonas sp.
GACCTATTCGCCCTTCCTGCCGATCAGCCCGGTCACCGGCCATGTGCTGCAGGTCCCGACGCTGGAGCGGAACGTGGCGAAGGGCACGATCGTGTTCGACGACCCGGCCGGCGGGCGCACCGAGGTCCCGGTCACCGGCGGTCATGTGAAGCTGCAGTGGAAGCCCGACTGGGCCATGCGCTGGACGGCGCTGGACGTCGATTACGAAATGTCGGGCAAGGACCTGATCGAGAGCGTGCGCGAGAGTTCGAAGGTCTGCCGCGCCCTCGGCGGCGTGCCGCCCGAGGGCTTCAACTACGAGCTCTTCCTCGACATCGAGGGCAAGAAGATCTCCAAGTCCAAGGGCAACGGCCTGACCATGGAGGAGTGGCTGCGCTACGGCACGCCCGAGAGCCTGTCGTGGTACATGTTCCAGTCGCCCAAGTCCGCCAAGAGCCTGCACTTCAACGTCATTCCGCGGGCCATCGACGACTATCTGGCCTTCATCGAGGCCTACAGGACCCAGGAGCCGGCCAGGCGGATCGACAACGCCGTGTGGTCGATCCACGCCGGCGACCCGCCCAGCCACACCTCGCCGGTGTCCTTCGCCCTGCTGCTGAACCTCGTCGGCGTGGCCAACGCCTCGAACAAGGACCAGCTGTGGGCCTATTTCGCCCGCTACCTGCCCGAAGCGACGCCGGAGACGGAGCCGTTGCTGGACCAGCTGATGGACCGCGCGCTGAACTACTACGAGGACTTCGTGAAGCCGACGAAGGCCTATCGGCTGCCGGACGCGAAGGAAAAGGCGGCGCTGGAGGATCTGGCGGCGCGGCTGAAGGCATTGCCCGCCGACACGACCGACGGCGAGACCATCCAGAACGAGGTCTACGCAGTCGGCAAGGCGCACGGGTTCGAGCCGCTGCGGGCCTGGTTCCAGGGGCTGTACGAGGTGCTGCTGGGCCAGTCCCAGGGCCCGCGCTTCGGCTCCTTCGCGGCGATCTACGGCCTGCCGAAGACCATCGCGCTGATCGAGGCGGGTATGCGGGGGGATCTGGCGGCCTGAGCCCCCGCCACAGACCGGGCTTCGTGCGGTAACGTACATGAACGGGCGATAACGGCGCGGCTCCGGGAGCCTTCAGACTGGCCCGCGCATTCTCTGCGGCATCGACCAACTCGATGACAGGAGCAGAGCCATGTCGACCAAGAACAAGAAGATCACCGTCGCCCTCGCCGCCGCCGCCAGCCTCGGGCTGCTGGCCCCGGCCGCCCTGCCGACCGCCGCCGCGGCGCAGCAGGCCAATGGCATCACCAATTGCGACGCCCCGGGCGGCCGCCAGCAGGTCGGCGCCGCGATCGGCGCCGTGCTGGGCGGCATCGTCGGCTCGAACGTGGCGCGGAACGAGCGGACGCTCGGCACCGTGGTCGGCGCCGGCGCCGGCGCGGCGGCCGGTTCGTACATCGGCTGCAACCAGCAGCGCGCCCGCGCCGCCAGCGTGCAGGGTTCGGCCCAGTATCGCGCCACCTCGAACCTTCGCATTCGCTCGGGTCCGGGCACCGGCTACCGTCAGGTCGGCACCCTCTCGGCCGGCCAGCCGTTCTCGGCCATCGGCTCGCAGGGCGAATGGGTCCAGATCGCCGGCGGCGGCTGGGTGAACGCCCACTACGTCAGCGCCTATTGATCGGGCGCGCCGGTTGAACAGAGGGCCGCCCCGCGGGGCGGCCCTTTTTCGTGGCCGGGGCTACTGGCTGACCCAGAGGATCCGGGCCATCCAGAGGATGTCCTTTCGGGAGACGACGCGCGGGGGATAGGCCGGGTTGATCGAGGCCAGGGTGACGGACCTCGCCGAAAGCGCGGCCACCTGCTTGGCCATGGTCTCGCCGCCGGTCGAGCGAACCACCACCCGGTCGCCCTTGCGAACGTCCGTCGCCTCGCGATCGACGATGACCTTGTCGCCCTCGCGGTAAACCGGGGCCATGGAGTCGCCGGTGATGCGCAGGCTGAGCAGGCTGTCGCGGGGGCGGGGCAGTTCGGTCTGCTCCCAGCCTTCGCCGGTGGGCAGGCCGGCGTCGTCGAAGAAGCCCTCCTGGCCCGCCTGGGCCATGCCCAGCAGCGGGATCACCGCCGGCCGGTCCGGCGCATCCCGGGCCAGGGCGGCGAAGTCGGCCAGGGAGACGCCGCAGGCCTCGAGCACACGGGTCAGGCTTTCCGTCGACGGCCAGCGGGGGCGGGGCGGGTCGCCGGGCCCGAAGCGCTTCGAGGGGTTGAAGGCGGTGGGATCGAGGCCGGCTCGCCGGGCCAGGCCCGAAGCGCTCAGCCCCTCGCGGCGGGCGAGCTGGTCGAGCGCCTTCCAGAGCTGGGTGTGGGACAGGGGCATGCGAGGACCGGGCGGCGATTCGCGAGGGTAGGAATATCCGCCTAACGACCTCGGGGGTCAACGAGGTTCAGGCGATCGCCTCCACCCGCCGGTCCCGCCAGGCCTGCCAGGTTCCAACGGCGATGCTGGCGAGGACGCCGTAGCCCGCGAGATTGATGACAAAATAGAAGGCGGCCATGGCGGGCCGGAGATCGACCAGGACGAGGAGGTGGCTCATCACCACCACCAGCTGGAAGGCGGAGGCCCACACCGGCCAGGACCGCCGGCTCTTCCAGGCCAGGGCGGCGCAGACGCCCAGAAAGACCAGATCGACGGTCAGCACGCCCCACTGGACGCCGCGCAACGCGCCGCCGTTGTGGATCAGCAGCGTCGCGAAAACGCCGAGCAGGAAGGCCCCGGCCCCGATCCGCTCCGGCTCGTCGCCCTTCAGAAAGGCGAAGGCCCCGACCAGGGCCGCGACGGCGAAACCGATCTGGGAGAGCAGGGTGTCGAGCATGGAGGGCGCGTCAGAGGAGACGCGGGCCGGAAGACGCCGCCATGCTCGCCGCCCGCCGCTCCTGCCAAGCCCAGAAGGTGCCGACGGCCATGGAGATGAGGAGCGCGTAGTTGGACATATTTGTCACCGTGGCCGCTCCGACCAATGGCGGTCTCAGACTCGCCGCGACGAGGACGTGGCTTGTGACAATGAG
>JANJTI010000300.1 GCA_024711185.1 Brevundimonas sp.
GTCGGCCTTGCGGCGCGGCGCGCGGCGCCTGGGAGCCGGCGCCTCGCCGGCTTCGGGGGCCGGCTCGGCCGCGGCTGCGGGGGCCGCCGACCGGGTGAGGAAGCCGGGCAGGGCCGCCGGCGCGTCGTCGGCGGTCTCCTCCCGACGCGGACGACGTCCGCTCCGCTCCCGGGGCGGACGCGCCTCGGCGGACGGCTCCGCAACCGGGGCGGGCGCGACCTCTTCGCGTGTTTCGTCGGTCTGGGCAGCCGGGGCCTCGCCGCCCTCGCCGCGTTCGATTTCGAAGCGGCGGTTACGCTCATCCCGCCGGCGTTCCCAGCGCTCGCGCCGGCTTTCGCGGCGGCCGCCCTCGCGCGCATCGCCGCCTTCGCCCTCGGCGCGGGGCTCGCGCGGTTCCCGCGGCTCGCGGTCGTCACGGTCGCGCCATTCGCGGCGCTCGCCGTCCTGTCCCTGAGCCTGACGCTCGCGACGTTCGTCCTGCTCGCGCTGGCGGCGCTCCTGCTCGGCGGCTCGGTCGGCCTCGGCCTGCTGGGCGGCCATGATGGCCGCCGCCTGGGCGCCGGACTCGTCCTCGAAATCGATGTCGAAGCCCTGGCCGGCCAGTTCGCGCTGGGCGATTTCCGACACGGGCCGCTGCGGCTGCAAGGCGCGCAGGACGCGGAAATAGTGTTCGGCGTGCTGGGTGTAGTTCTCGGCCAGAACCCGGTCGCCGGAGGCGGCGGCGTCGCGCGCCAGCTGCATGTAGCGCTCGTAGACGGTCTGGGCGTTGCCCCGGACCTTGATGTTCTCGGGGCCCTGCGAGTCCCACGAACGGTTTGGATTGGTGGCGTTGGCGTTGCCGCCGCCCGGCTTCCTGTTGCGTCCGCGCTGACGCTTCATGCCCTTGAAATCTCTCATCGGACGCTACCGTGCCTCGGTGGGTAAGGGCGGACCGGAACGTTGTGCGCCCGGGGCCGTCCGTCTTCGTCTTCCGCTTCGGTCGGGGCCCATCCCCGCTGACGATGTGATCGGAATTCGGGTCGTCGCCCTGTGGTCCGCCGGGCGACCGGCCCGACCGTCACTGCCCTGGACGCGCGCGCGGCAGGACCTTCAGCGGTCCGGGCGTGCGGTTTGGGTGGGAGACGGGAAAGACTTAGCGCGGGATCGCGGCGTTTCCAAGAGGCTTTCGCGCGGCGGGTCCGGCGCCTGCTACATCTTCGGGATCGGGTTCGTCCGCGGATCGGGGCCGTTGGTGACCACCCTGTCGCGGTCCGACAGATCCTTGACGACGAGGACGTCCTCGAAGCCCGCGGCCTCGAACATCGCCTTGACCTGCGGGCCCTGGTCCCAGCCGATCTCGACGGCGAAGAAGCCGCCCGGCTTGAGGATGCGGCGGATCTCCGGGGCCAGCTCGCGATAGGCCTGCAGGCCGTCGGGGCCGCCGTCGAGCGCCAGGTGGGGGTCGTGATCGCGCACCTCGGGATCGAGGCCCGCGATGTCGGCGGTGGGGATGTAGGGCGGGTTCGAAACCACCAGGTCGAAGCTGTGGTCGCCGAAGCCGGTCGCCCACTCCGTGCGGATGAAGTCGCAGCGGCCGGCGAGACCGAGGTTGGCGGCGTTCTCGCGGGCCACGGCCAGGGCTTCGGTCGAGACGTCCGTCCCCACGCCGCGGGCCCCGGCGCGCTCGGCCAGGGTCGCCAGCAGGATGGCGCCCGAGCCGACGCCAAGATCGATCATGGTGAAGGCCTCGTGCGGGGCGAAGGCGAGCAGGACCACGTCGAGGATGGCCTCGGTGTCGGGACGGGGGCTGAGCACGTCGGGCGTGACGTTCAGCATGATCTTCCAGAAGCCCTTGCGGCCGAGAATGCGCGACACCGGCTCGCGACGCAGCCGGCGTTCGATGTAGGCGTCGAGGGCGGCCTGCTGTTCAGGCGCAACGGGGCGGTAGGGGTCGGTGAGGATGTCCGTGCGGCTGCAGCCGGCGGCGACCTCGAGCAGCAGACGGGCGTCGATCGACGGGCTGTCGATGCGGCCCGCCTTGAGGCGGGCCTGGGCGGCCTTCCAGGCGGTAAGCAGGGTCGGGGCGGCGGCGGCGTCGGTCATGCAGGAGGGCTTGGCGCGAGCGGCGTCGGATTTCAAGCGCCGCCGCCGCCGCTGGAACGCGCGGCCAGCGCAGCCGTTCTCGCGCGGATGCAGGGAAAGTCGGGACGACGGGCCGGGCTGGGCCTCTGGGGCGCGATCGGCGCGGTCGCAGGCGGGCTGGCCGCCGGCGCCGGAGCCGCGCACCTGCTCTACACCCGCGGCCACAAGTACGGCCTCGAACTGCGGCCCCCGCGGCCGGAGCCGCTGCAGCCGCCAGCGCCGACGCCGGAGGATTTCGAGGCCAGGGAGCCGGGCCGGGGCCGGCTGGCCGACCGACCGGAACGCATCCCGCACAAGGGCTGGGTCGACATCCTGTGGCGTGTCGGCGCCTCCTATTTCGGCGACCGGGTCGGGTTCGTCGCTGGCGGGGTGACCTTCTTCGTGGCCCTGTCACTGTTTCCGACGCTCGGCGCCCTGGTGACGGTCTACGGCCTGTTCGCCGATCCAGCCGAGGCGGCGGCGCGGCTCCAGCTCTTGTATTCAGTGCTGCCGCCGGGCGTAGCCGGGTTCCTGGCCGAAGAGATGCAGAGGCTGGCCGAGAATTCCAACACCGAGCTGACCTTCACCCTGGTGTGGACGCTGGTCCTGTCGCTGTGGACGGCGAACGGTGCGGTCAAGACGCTCTTCTACGGGCTGAACGTGGCCTATCACGAGGTCGAGAAGCGCAACATCGTCA
>JANJTI010000353.1 GCA_024711185.1 Brevundimonas sp.
GGACGATGCGGCTCTGACCCCTTGGCCCGGCGGCCGCCCCGCCTCGCCGGGCACGGAGACGTCCTCGCCAAGCACCTTGCGCAGATAGAGCAGGCGGACGTTCACGAACAGGACGACGAGAAGCGGCGCCGCCACCAGCACGCCCGCGAAGCCGAACAGGGCGCCGAAGGCGAGGATGCCGAACATGGTCAGGACCGGCGGCAGCTCCACCGCCCGCTTCTGGATGAAGGGGTAGATCAGATTGCCCTCGACCTGCTGCACGATGACATAGACCAGCAGGGTCCAGGCCATCAGCTCCCATCCGCCCTGGACGGCCAGCAGCAGGCCGGGGATGGCTCCGGCGATGGCCCCCACGATCGGCACGAAGGCGAGCAGGCCGGCGATCAGCCCCAGCGCCAGGGGCGAGGGCAGTCCGATCAGCGCCACGCCGACGCCGGTCAGCACCCCGACCACCACCATATCGACCAGCTGCCCTGTCAGCCACGCCTTCAGCGCCCGGCCGGTGGCGTCGGCGGCCTCGCGCACAGCCGCGCGTCGGGCGGGCGGGAACAGCACGACGACCCCGTCGCGGTAGGCGCGCGGGCTGGCGGCCAGGAACACGCCGGCGACGACCACCAGGACGAGGCTGGTCAGCACGCCCAGCGTGGTCAGGGCGTAGCCGCCCACCCGGCCCACCAGGCCCCCCGCTCCCCCCATCAGCCCCGCGCCGTCGAGTTGCGCGATCTGCTCGCCGAAGGGCCAGGAGGCGATCATCGACTGGAGCTCGACCGCCGAGGTCGGCAGGCTCGCCACCAGTTCCCGCGTCTGGCTGGCGATCACCGAGCCGAACAGCCAGACGGCCGCCGCGAGCAGTCCCACCACCGTCAGGGCGGCGATGGCCACGGCGGCGGAGTCCGGCAGGGGCGTCCGGCGGACGATCGGATCGGCGATGGTGCGCAGCAGCACCGCCACGATCACCGCGCCGAAGGCCAGCAGCAGGGGCCCGCTCAGCTGCCAGGACAGCCACAGCGCCGCCAGCGCGGCGAGGACCAGTCCGGTCCGCCGCAGGAAGAGATGGTCGTCACGGGAAGCGGAGGAGGCGGCCATGCATGCCAAACCGCCTCGAACGGCCGAGGTTCACCCGGCCCTGGTCGCCGGGTGCGGCGTCAGCCCAGCAGCCGCGCCGCCTGGGGGGCGAAGTAACTCAGCACGCCCGCGCAGCCGGCCCGCTTGAAGGCGTGCAGGCTCTCGAGGACGGCGCGCTCCTCGTCCAGCCAGCCGTTGGCCATGGCCGCCCGCATCATCGCGTACTCGCCCGACACCTGGTAGGCGAAGGTCGGCACGCGGAAGGTCTCCGACACCCGCCGCACGATGTCGAGATACAGCATCCCCGGCTTGACCATCACCGCGTCGGCGCCCTCGGCGATGTCCATGGCCACCTCGCGCAGCGCCTCGTCCGTGTTGGCGAAGTCCATCTGATAGGTCTTCTTGTCGCCGCTCAGCGCCTTCGCGGAACCGACCGCGTCGCGATACGGGCCGTAGAAGGCCGAGGCGTATTTGGCCGCGTAGGACAGGATCAGCACGTCCTGCAGGCCATTGGCCTCCAGCGCCTCCCGGATGGCCTGCACCCGCCCGTCCATCATGTCCGACGGCGCGACGACGTCCGCCCCCGCATGGGCGTGGATGAAGGCCTGCTCGGCCAGCCGCTCGAGGGTGGCGTCGTTGACGATCCGCCCGTCCTCCAGCACCCCGTCGTGGCCGTGGTCGGTGTAGCAGTCCAGCGCCACGTCGGTCATGACCCCGATCTCCGGCGCCGCGTCCTTGATGGCGCGGATGCAGTCGGGGATCAGCCCGTCCGGGTCGGTCGCGCCCGTCCCGACGCCGTCCTTGATCGCGCCGTCGACATTGGGGAAGAGGGCCACCATCGGAATCCCGAGGTCTCGCGCCTCCACGGCCGCTTTCGCCGCCGCCTTCGGGCTCAGCCGGAACGCGCCCGGCATGGAGGCGACCGGCACGCGGTCCTCCGCCCCGTCGTGCACGATCAGCGGCCAGACCAGATCCGCCGGCGTCAGCGTCGTCTCGGCGACCAGCCGGCGCACCCAGGGCGCGCTGCGCAGGCGGCGGGGGCGGGCGTAGGGGAAGGCGGCGGGGGCGAAGGGCGTGCTCATGGCCGCGCTTATAGACGAAGCCCGCTTCGCGGGGAGAGGGTTCAGTTTGCCGCCGGTTCCGCTAGAAGCGCCGCCAACGACACGAGGAAACGCCCATGGACTTCGCCCTCACCGACGACCAGCGCGCCATCCAGGACGCCGCCCGCGCCTTCGCCGAGGCCGAACTGGCCCCGCACAGCGCCGAGTGGGACGAGACCAAACACTTCCCCGTCGACGTCATGAAGCACGCCGCCGAGATGGGCTTCTGCGGCATCTATGCGGGCGAACAGCACGGCGGCATGGCGCTGGGCCGGGTTGAGGCGGCGGTGATCTTCGAGGAACTGGCCCGGGGCGACGTCTCGACCGCCGCCTTCATCTCGATCCACAACATGGCGACGTGGATGATCGACAGTTTCGGCTCCGACGACCTGCGCGCCCGCTACGTCCCGTCGCTGACGACGATGGAGAAGATCGCCTCCTACTGCCTGACCGAGCCGGGCTCCGGCTCCGACGCCGCCGCCCTGCGCACCACGGCGAAACGCGACGGCGACCACTGGGTGCTGAACGGCTCCAAGGCCTTCATCTCCG
>JANJTI010000374.1 GCA_024711185.1 Brevundimonas sp.
GTGTTGAAGACCACCTCGCCCAGCGCCGAACCGACGGCGCCGCAGCCAAGCCCCTGCAGAACGGTCCCGTCGGCCAGCGCCAGAACGCCCGTCACCCCTGGAAGCAGCTTCTCGGTCATGGGCGCTCCATACAGCCGAATCCCGGCAAGCAAACGGCGGCGTCGTTAGGCGTCGCCCGCCTCCGGGTCAACCGCGCCGCGCGGATCGGCGCACGACGGCGAACCAGGCGAGGACCATCAGCGCGAAGAAGCCGACCGAGGGAAGGACGTACCCCGGCGCGGCGAAGGTCAGGCCGGCCACCGCGGTGATCCGGGTGCGCGCCCGCTCCGCCAGCCGGAACAGCGAGACCGAGCAAACAGCGTAGACCACGAGGGTCAGGACCGAGGTCACGCCGACGAGCAGGCCGAACTGCCCGCCCAGCGTCGGCTGGCCGGACAGGACCGTCACCACACTCATGATCGCCGCGCCCAGCAAGGGGTTGGCGACGGGCGTGCGGTCGCCTGCGCCGAAACCGGCCGGCAGATAGCCATGGCGCGCCGCAGCCCGGGCCGTCTCGCCTCCCATCATTACCCAGCCGCCGACCGTCCCGATCGTCTTGACGATGGCGCACACCGCCACCAGCCCGGCTATGGAGCCGCCGAACACCCGTTGCGCCAGATCCGCGTAGGGACTGGAGGACTCGGCGAGCTCGGCCAGCGGAATGACGCCGAACACGGAGACTGTGGCCGCGACGTAGACCACGGTCGCCAGACCCACGCCGGCGACGGACGCCCGCCCGACATCCCGCCGGGGGTTGCGGACCCGCCGCGAAAGCGCCGCGGCGCTCTCGACGCCCAGGTAGGCCCAGAAGATGATGGCGAGAGACGCCGGCACGCTCTCGAACAGGGGCGCGCCGGAGGGGCTCCACGAGGCGGCGAACAGCGTCGGGTCGAAGGCCCGCGCGCCCGCGACGACGGCGATGCCGATGGGAACGAGGCCGATGACAAGCGCCGCCGCCGCCAGCCACGACGCGGTCCGGGCTCCGAAGATGTAGGCGAGGGTCGCGATCCAGATGATGCCCAGATTGCAGAAGGTCGCCGCCACCGGATCCCGTAGCACGGGCCAGAAGAAGCCGAGGTAGCCGGTCGCCGCCACCGCCACCGCGACGTTTCCCACCAGACAGGCGGCCCAGAAGGCCAGCGAGACGTTGAAGCCGGCGAAACGGCCCAGCCCGCGCTCCGCAAATCCGGCCAGACCGTCGGCGTCCGGCTGCAACCGTCCCAGGGCCCCGAAGACGAGCGCGAGGGTCGCCGCTCCCCCGGCCGCCACCAGCCAGCCGATCAGGGACGAGCCGCCGGTCGGCGCCAGACTGACCGGAAGCAGGTACAGGCCCGAGCCGATCATGTTTCCGGCCACCACCAGGGCCGCCAATCCCCAGCCGAGCTTGTGGCGGTCTGTCAGCGGCTCCTCCGGCAGGGGGACGGGGCGGGCGACGTCGCTCATGCATGAACCTCGGCGATGCGGGACTGGAACCAGGCCACGCCGGCTTCGTGGCGTGGGCTCAGGACCCCCCGATCGTACGCGCCTGCCGAGAGATTCGCCTGCACCGCCTCACAGATGCGCGCGTCCTCGGCCGTCAGGCGATCCGAGGCGACCAGCGCCTCGCCCAGCGCCGCCTCCCCGCCGTCGTTGAGGAACAGGTAGTCCAGACGGGTCCGGCCGGGCCCCAGCGGCGTCATCCGCTCGACCATGGCGCCGTCGCGATACACATTGATCCCCAGATTGGGCCAGAGCCAGCCCCAGACCCCCGCCTGCGGGCCATCGTTCACTCCGGCGGCCTCCTGCAGGACGAGATTCTCCATGATCTCCACCCGATAGGGGGCGCCGCCCAACTCCTCCGAAAGCACGGGATGCACGGCGCCGATGTGGTAGCCTTCGAGGTAGTTCTCGACGTAGACCTTCCAGTCGCAGGCGAGGTCGTGCGTCCGGCGCAGGGCTGGCCGGGGCAGCTGGAGTCCGCGCTCGACCAGCAGCCGCTCCAGCGGCGCCACATGGCCCTCGAGCGGGCCGGCCTCCCCATCGGGGTTCACGAACACCAGACCGCGCCAGCTCGCGCATCTCACCTCGAACAGGCCCAGCTCACGCGGGTCGAAGCCCTCGGCGACGCCGAAGCCGGTGGCCGCCCGCAGCCGTCCGTCGAGGGCGTAGCGCCAGCCATGGTAGGCGCAGACCAGCTCCCCGTCGCAGCGTCCCCGCTCGCCCTGCACCAGCGGCCCCGCGCGATGCCGGCAAACGTTGTGGAAGACGCGCACCCCCCGGTCGCGGCCGCGCACCATCATCAGCCGCATGCCCGCCATGTCGGCCGTCAGCCAGTCGCCCTCGCTCGCGATCTCGTCCTCGTGACCGAGGAACAGCCATGTCCGGTCGAAGACGCCGAGCCGCTCGCGCGTCCAGGCGTCGGGGGCGCCATAAAGCCGGGCGGGCAAGCTCTCCTGCATCCGCGCAGGTGGCCAGCGGGGCGGCGCAGCGTCAACCGCGATCAGACGCGCAGCGCCTCCATCCCGGCGAACACGGCGTGGGTCGCCCCAGCCGAGCAGGCCGCCAGCCCGCGATCCGGCCGCAGGTTCAGCAGCAGAACCTGACCGCAGACCTCGCGCGCGGCGCCGATCAAGCCGGCCGCCGAGCGCCAGTCGCGGGCATGCTCGTGCTCAACTCCCGCGAAGTCGATGGCGAGGCAGCACCCGCCGACGCCCTTCAAACGCCTCGCGGCGGCGACGTCCGGCGCGATGTGCAGGACAATCCCTTGCGCGGCTGTCTCGAAATGGCTGATCGCCTCGGCGATCGCCTCCGGCGGGGCCTGCTCCAGCCCTCCCAGAACCTCGATCATCAGGCTTCCGGGCGGGCCAGCGTGTTGAAGTTCGGTGCAGAGCAGGGCGAAACGGCCGCGGCTCGAGGCGACGGTTCGCCAGTAGGTCGGCAGGATGCCGCCGCCTGCCGGCGCCGATCGCAGCAGGTCCAGGCCCTGGCGAAGCGTCATCAGGTCGATCCGGTGCAGATCCGCGGGCTCGAGCGTCCGGCGGCCGAGACCGAGCAGGGCGCGCTCGCCGCCCAGGTGCCGCACCACGCGTCGGATGCGCCGCCCCACCGGCGCCGACCGCGCGAGATCGAAAACCGGCTGGGCCGCGAGGGTGACGGTGAGGTCGCGCTGAGCCCGCGTCACCACGGTGAAGGTCACGCTTTCGTAGGCCTCGGCATAGCCGCGGCGTGCCGGCCTGGAGGCGAGCGGGGGCGCCGGGGACGTAAACCCCGGCGTCTCTGGCGCAACGGGCGTGGCCGGCCGACCGTCCCGTTCCGCCTCGGACCGGAACCCCGGCCAGCCTTGCGATGGCGTTCCCATGACCGACTCCTGTGGAGGGCCCCCCGGGAATAACCTCTCACCCTCACACGAACTTCCTCAACGCCGTGCCTACAAACATGGTCAATGGCCCGCGCCGGGGGGGGCGTTACGCGGCGCCCCGTGCGCTTGCGCGAGCCGGTCCGGCCGGGCAATGAGCGGCGATGAGGATCACCACGATCGGTTTCGACGCCGACGACACGCTCTGGCACAACGAGACCATCTTCCGGCTGACTCACGACCGGTTCGTGGACCTCCTTGCCGAGCACGGCGACCGGGACGACATCGAAGCGCGCCTGTCGGCGACGGAACAGCGGAACCTGCGGCTCTACGGCTATGGGGTGAAGGGCTTCACCCTGTCGATGATCGAGACGGCGATGGAGCTGACCGGCGGAGAGGCGCCGCCCGGGGTGATGCGCGAGATTCTGGCGGCCGGCCGCGAGATGCTTGTCCACCCGGTGGAGACCTTGCCGGGGGTGGACGAGGCCCTCGCCGCCCTCGCCGAGCGCCACCGTCTGGTCCTGATCACCAAGGGCGACCTCATGGATCAGGAACGAAAGCTGGCCGCGTCCGGACTCGGCGACCTGTTCTCCGCCGTGGAGATCGTCTCCGAGAAGCACGCCCACACCTACGAGCGCGCCTTCAACCGGCACGGCACCGGGCCCGCGGAAGCCGCGATGGTCGGCAACTCGATGAGGTCCGACGTGCTGCCGGCGCTCGCGGCCGGCGCCTGGGCGGTCCACATCCCCTATGCGGTCACCTGGGCCCACGAACTGGCCGACGCGCCGGAGAACGATCCCCGCTTCGCCGCTCTCGAACGGATCGACGAGCTTCCCGGCTGGATTGCCCCGCTGTCCGGTCAGGCGTAGCCCAGCAGGGCGCGCAGCCCCGGAGCGTGGAAGTCGACGAGGCGCCGCTGCGTCTCGGGCAAGGTCGCCGGAAACTTGAGTCCCTCCGGCAGCTTGAGGTTCTCCCGCGCGGTGCGGCTCAGCCTCCGGTCCGCCCCCGTGCGGACCCGCTCGCGCCAGTCGGCGGGGCGGTCGATCCCGGCGGCGTCCAGCAGGGCGGCGAAGAAGCTGTCCGCCTCGTCGGATTCCAGGGCTTTCACGGCCCGCACGGCGTCCTCGTAGCGCACGAGATGCACGCCGGCCCCAAGCCAGGCCGCCGCGTTGTGGGTGTAGATGTCGATGAGGGCCGGCGACTTCTGGTGAATGCCGAAGATCATCATGTTGAGGATCGCCTCGGCGCTATACAGGCCGGGCGTCTTCAGGTGCTGGATATTCTCCTGCTCGAACTCCTCGGACACGAAGAAGCGGGCCCGGGCCAGGACCCAGTCGTAGGGGTCCCGAACCAGCAGGATATGGCGGGCGTGACGGATATTGGCCAGCGACTGGTCGCTGAACAGCAGGTGCCCCACTGACAGGCGCGGCGCATGCGGATTGAAGGCGTCCAGGTGCAGGTGCATGTTCGGGATCTGCACGAAATCCCGGTCGTGATGCTGTTCCACCGGCACGAACATCCGCAGGATGTTGCGAAGCAGATGGGTCCCGCCCTTGGGGATGCTGTTGACCAGCACCGGCTGGCGCAAAGGCGTCTGCGGAAAGGCCGCCACCTTTTCGTTCAGGGTGTCCTGGATGCCTCGGATGATCGCCATACGCTCGCCTCGCGGCGGCCAGGCCGCCCGTGCCGTACGCCTCAGCGCACGATGAACATGATGACGGGGCGGCGGATTTCTCCGCCGCCCCTCCGGTTCGTCAAGTCTTCCTGATCAGAAGGACTTGGACAGGCGCACGAAGGCGCGCCGGCCGTAGTAGGCCTCGGTGTACTGCGACGCCAGGATCGAGTTGCCCTGGGTGCCGACCGCGGTGCTCGACGCCGCCGGCGGCAGTTCGTCGAACAGGTTGGCGACGCCGCCCGACAGGGTCCAGCCGCCGGTCCAGCCGTCGCCGTCCGACTCGTAGGTCAGGGAGACGCTGTGGAAACCGGTGAACTCGGCGTCGGCCTTGATCCGGGTCGTACGGCCGTCGATCACCTGGAACAGCGACTGCCCGTTGCGGATACGGTCGGGCCGGTTGTCCTGGTTGCCGATCCAGTCGAAGCCCCAGAAGGCGGTCCACGGACCACGCGAGACGGTCGCGTTGATGTTGCCGACCAGCTCCGGATTGCCGATGTCGCCGAGGAAGTCGGTGCCAAAGTCAGCGAAGGTCGACTGGTTCGACTCCAGCGTCCAGGTGGTCTGGCTGTCGAGGGTCAGGGTTCCCCAGTTGAAGTCATGGAACCAGCGGGTGGTGAAGTCGAGGCCGCGGTTGTTCTGCTCGGCGACGTTCAGGAAGCTGTCGCGGACCTGGTCGATCGAACTGGACACCGGGTTGCGGTCGAACTGGTCGCAGATCGGATCGTTGGGGAAGTTCTCCGACAGGTAGCAGGCCGCAAGAATGCCGCCCGCTCCCAGCACGTCGACCTGGTCCTTGATCTTGATGTCGAAGTAATCGACGGCGATGCTGAGGTTGCTTTCCGGCGGCGTGAGGACGACGCCGATGACCGTGGCGCGCGAGGTTTCGGGTTCGAGAACGCCCAGACCGCCGCCGGTGACGACCTCGGCCGAGGACACGCCGCCGGTGAAGTTGCCCGGGACGCCGCCGCCCGGACCGGCCGGATTGCGGCAGTTCACGTACAGGGTGTCCGTGGTCTGCAGGGTGCCGTCCGCGACGCGCTGGTCGAGGTTAAGGCACGGGTCGATGTTGCGCTGGCCGATGAAGCTGGTCTGGTCGGCGAGATACAGTTCGAACAGCGCCGGAGCGCGGAACGAGGTGCCGTGCGTGGCGCGGAAGCGAATGGCGTCGCTGACCGCCCAGTTCAGGCCCACCTTGTAGGTGGTCGCATCGCCCGAGGTGTCCGTGTCGGTGTAGCGGCCCGAGAGGGACAGATCGAGGGCCTGCACATACGGCAGGTCGGCCAGCAGCGGCACCGCGAACTCGACGTAGACCTCGTTCGTGGTTTCCTCGCCCTCGGTCACGCCGGCGCCGGACAGGCCCCAGCTGTTGTCCGCCAGGGTGACGGCGCCCGGGGTGTCGACGATCTCGTCCTTGCGCACATGGAAGCCGGCGGCCATGCCCAGCGGGCCGGCGGGCAGATCCCAGAGCCGGCCGGCGATCCCGCCCTCCAGGTAGTACTGCTCATAGACCGTATTGCCGGTTTCGGTGTCGAACAGGAACGCCCGCTCCGCCGCCGTCATGTCGCCGGCGAGGAAACGCGGATCGGTGAAGTCGACGTCGATGCACGGACGGCCGCTGACCGGCAGGTTGGTGCCGACGCAGGAGCTCGTCTTGAAGCTCGTGGAGTCGACGGCGTCCTGCAGGATGACGTCCGAGGTGTAGTCGCCGTCCGAGCGGCTGTACTGCGCGAAGACGTCCCACTTCCATCCGCGGATGTCGCCGCGCAGGCCCGCGACGAGACGGCTGTAGTCCACCTTCTGCGACTGGTCGAAGTGGTCCGTGATCGGCGTGGCGCTGAGGAAGTTCAGGCCGGTGAAGCCGGTGACCGGGTCGCCGCCCGCGCCGGGGCCGTAGTAGAAGTCGAGGAAATCGGCGGTGTAGGTGTAGTTCCAGAACTGGCGGTAGCTGTCGGTGCGGCTCTCGCGCCGGTTCAGCAACAGCTCCGCGTAGGCTTCCACGCCGCCGCCCAGCTCATAGGCGCCTTCCACGAAGGCGGTGTAGCGCTCCGTCTCCGGGATGATCGATTCCTCGAGCGCGAACGGGTGAAGGTTGTTCACCACGGCCCGCGACGGCACGTCGTAGTTGACCAGATAGAAGCCCGCAGGGGCGTTCGGGTACTGGGCGCTCACCGCCGGGTTGGTCGGGCGGGTCGGGATGTAGTTCCCGAGGTTGCCGTCATAGTCGTACTGGAAGCGGCCGGCGCGCCCGGAGAAGTTCGAACCGTAGACGTAGACCTGGCCCCAGGTCAGATCGGTGCACTGCGGCTGGCCCGTGCGCGGATCGATCCGGTCAGCCCGGGTGTTGGTGCCCGGCTCGAAGACATACTGGTTGCGGCAGTAGAGGTAGTCGCGATCGCCGGCGGCCAGCTTCTCCTGGCGGTAGTAGTCGGCCGAGAAGTTCAGGTAGCCGCGATCGAACGTCTTCCCGAACGAACCCGAGATGTTGAACTGCTCGCCGCCGTTCTCGAAGGGCACGCTGGCGAAAGCGGACATTTCGCCGCCGTCGCGGGCGCGTTCGGTGATCAGGTTGACGACTCCGGCCACAGCGTCGGAGCCGTAGATCGAGGAGGCGCCGTCCTTGAGGACGTCGACGCGGTCGATGGCCGACTGCGGAATGACGTTGAGGTCGAAGGCCGAGACGCCGCCGCGGGTGCCCGCGGGGCCCGCCCGGCGGCCGTTGAGCAGGACCAGGGTCCGGTTGGCGCCCAGGCCGCGCAGCGAGATGGTGGCCGAGCCCGGCCCGCCGTCGGTGACGAAGGCGCTGGAGATGGTCGCGTTCACCTGCGGCGAACCCGCCGCAAGGGTCGAGCTCTGCAGCAGCTGGGCGGTGTCGCTGAGGCCGCGCTGCTCCGCCCGTTCCGTGGTCAGGACCTGGATCGACGACGAGCTGGTGAACTCGTTCTGCGGAATGCGCGAACCGGTGACGACGACCTCGCCCAGCTGCGCGGCCTGACCCTGGTCCTCGTCCTGCTGCGGGGCGGGCTCCTGCGCCAGCGCCGGCCCGGCGATGAGGACGGCGGCCAGTCCAGCCAGGGCCGAGGTGTCGCGGAGTCGCTTGCGCAAGGTCATCGATGAAATCCTGAGAGGCTTGACGTTTTGATCTTCGGCGGACCGGTGGGAGGGGTGACCACGGGCAGGCCCGCGAACACAATTCCGCCAATGAGGGGCCTACGGGGCAGCGAAATGGGGCGACAGTGTGGTCCCGGCGGACAGTGGAGGCCCAAATGCGGTTTTGGAGCGGCGCCGTAGCGCCAAGGCCACAAATCTGTCCTGACGCCGAAGCCGCAATTCGCCTTGCCCCCCGCGCGCCCCTTCTCTAGACGGGCCGCTTAACCGACAACCCGACCGATCCTGCGCCGGCCATGCCGCCTGCGCCGGGTTCGCGCGCGCGAGTGATGCCCCATGCCGAAGCGGACCGACATCCAGTCCATCCTGATCATCGGGGCGGGGCCGATCGTGATCGGTCAAGCCTGTGAGTTCGATTACTCGGGCGTGCAGGCGTGCAAGGCGCTGAAGGCCGAGGGGTACCGGGTCATCCTGGTCAACTCCAACCCGGCCACGATCATGACCGACCCGGAGGTGGCCGACGCCACCTACATCGAGCCGATCACGCCCGAGATCGTCGAGAAGATCATCGCCGCCGAGAAGCCGGACGCCCTGCTGCCGACCATGGGCGGCCAGACGGCGCTGAACACGGCGCTGGCGCTGGAGCGCTCCGGGGCGCTCGCCCGCCACGGCGTCGAGATGATCGGGGCGAAGGCGGACGTCATCGACAAGGCCGAGGACCGCCAGAAATTCCGCGACGCCATGGACAAGCTGGGTCTCGAGAGCCCGCGCTCGAAGGCGATCCACCACATCGACGAGGCCGAGGACGCCCTCGCCTTCGTCGGCCTGCCGGCGATCATCCGCCCCAGCTTCACCCTGGCTGGCACCGGGGGCGGCATCGCCTACAACGTCGAGGAGTTCCGCGAGATCGTCGAGCGCGGCCTCGATCTGTCGCCGACCACCGAGGTGCTGATCGAGGAGAGCGTGCTCGGCTGGAAGGAGTACGAGATGGAGGTGGTCCGCGACCGGGCGGACAACTGCATCATCATCTGCTCGATTGAGAACGTGGACCCGATGGGGGTGCACACCGGCGACTCGATCACGGTCGCCCCCGCGCTGACGCTGACCGACAAGGAATACCAGCGGATGCGCACCGGCTCGATCAACGTGCTGCGCGAGATCGGGGTGGAGACCGGCGGCTCCAACGTCCAGTGGGCCATCAATCCCAAAGACGGCCGCATGGTCGTCATCGAGATGAACCCGCGCGTGTCGCGCTCGTCGGCGCTGGCCTCCAAGGCCACGGGCTTCCCGATCGCCAAGGTCGCGGCCCGTCTGGCCGTCGGCTACACCCTGGACGAACTGCAGAACGACATCACCCGGGTGACGCCGGCCTCGTTCGAGCCCTCGATCGACTACGTGGTCACCAAGATTCCCCGCTTCGCCTTCGAGAAGTACCCGGGCTCCGAGCCCTACCTGACCACCTCGATGAAGTCGGTGGGCGAGGTGATGGCCATCGGCCGCACCTTCCAGGAGTCGATGCAGAAGGCGCTGCGCGGGCTGGAGACCGGCCTGACCGGCTTCAACGAGGTCGAGATCGACGGCGTCGCCGACGTCGAGGACGAGGCCTCGGCCAAGGCGGCGGTGCTGCGCGCCCTGGGCCAGCCGACGCCGGACCGCCTCCGCGTCATCGCCCAGGCCTTCCGGCACGGGCTGACCGTCGAGGAGGTCGAGGCGGCCTGCTCGTACGAGCCTTGGTTCCTGCGCCAGATCGCCGACATCGTGCGGACCGAGGGCCATATCCGCGTGCAGGGCCTGCCGGCCGACGCCGTCGCCTTCCGCCGGCTGAAGGCCAAGGGCTTCTCCGACGCCCGCCTGGCGCAGCTGACCGGAGCGAGCGAGGCCGAGGTGCGCAAGGCCCGCCGCGCTCTGGGCGTGCGCCCCGCATTCAAGCGCATCGACACCTGCGCGGCCGAGTTCGCCAGCGCCACGGCCTACATGTACTCGACCTACGAGACCGGCGCCCTGGGCCAGGCGCCGGCCTGCGAAGCGGAGCCAAGCGACAGAAAGAAGGCGATAATTCTGGGCGGGGGGCCGAACCGGATCGGGCAAGGCATCGAGTTCGATTACTGCTGCTGCCACGCGGCCTTCGCCTTCGCAGACATCGGCGTCGAGTCGATCATGGTCAACTGCAACCCCGAGACCGTGTCGACCGACTACGACACCTCGGACCGGCTGTATTTCGAGCCGCTGACGGCCGAGGACGTGCTGGAGCTGATCGACGTCGAGCGCTCGAAGGGCGAACTGCTGGGCGTCGTGGTGCAGTTCGGCGGCCAGACGCCGCTGAAGCTGGCCCATGCGCTGCAGGAAGACGGCGTGCCGATCCTCGGCACCAGCGTCGACTCCATCGACCTGGCCGAGGACCGCGAGCGCTTCCAGAAGATGCTGCACGACATCGGGCTGATGCAGCCGCCGAACGGCCTTGCCCGCTCGGCCGAGGAGGCCGCTCAGAAGGCCGAGGAGGTCGGCTATCCGGTCGTCCTGCGTCCGTCCTACGTGCTGGGCGGGCGGGGGATGCAGATCGTCCACGACCGCGAACAGCTGGACCGCTACGTCCATGAGGCGATGCAGGTCTCCGGCGACGATCCGGTGCTGATCGACCACTACCTGAACCGCGCCACCGAGGTGGACGTCGACGCCCTGTGTGACGACGAGACGGTCTTCGTGGCCGGCGTGCTGGAGCATATCGAGGAAGCCGGCGTGCACTCGGGCGACAGCGCCTGTTCGATGCCGCCCTATTCGCTGCGGCCCGAAACCATCGCCGAGTTGAAGCGGCAGACCGAGGCCATGGCCCGCGCCCTGAAGGTGCGCGGCCTGATGAACGTCCAGTTCGCCATCGAGGAGCCGCACTCCGACGCGCCGCGGATCTTCGTGCTGGAGGTCAATCCGCGCGCCAGCCGCACGGTGCCCTTCGTGGCCAAGACCATGGGCGCGCCGGTGGCCGCGATCGCGGCGAAGGTGATGGCCGGCGAGAAACTGGCCTCGTTCGGCCTGACCGACCGGAAACTGGACCACATCGCCGTCAAGGAGGCGGTGTTCCCGTTCGCCCGCTTCGCCGGCGTCGACACGGTGCTGGGTCCCGAGATGCGCTCGACCGGCGAGGTCATGGGCCTGGACTGGAGGCGGGACGACGAGGCCGACCTGGGTCCCGCCTTCGCCCGCGCCTTCGCGAAGAGCCAGATCGGCGGGGGCACGGTGCTGCCGACATCGGGGTGCGCCTTCGTCTCGGTCAAGGACGGCGACAAGCCGTTCGTTCTGGACGCCGCCCGCGCCCTGCTGGCCGAGGGATTCACCCTGATCGCGACCGGCGGCACGCACGCCTTCCTCGAGCAGCAGGGCCTGCCGGTCGGGCATGTGAAGAAGGTGCTGGAAGGCCGTCCGCACATCGTCGACGCGATGAAGAACGGCGAGGTCCAGCTGGTCATCAACACCACCGAGGGCAAGCAGTCGCTGCAGGACAGCTTCAGCCTGCGCCGCACGGCGCTGATGATGAAGATCCCCTACTACACCACCGTCCCGGCCGCCTTCGCGGCGGCCCGCGCCATCGCCGCCATCAAGGCCGGCGACCTGGATGTGCGGCCGGTGCAGGGATACGCCTGAAGGGACGGACAGTTCGCGACGATTTCGAACAGTCGCTGAACAGTGTGCGGCCCCGGAACGGGGTCTGGCCAGACACACACGTCAGTCCCCACGGCGACATCGCCGCGACATCGCGGATACCTGCCCGCGATATTGGGCGACATCGGCGGGACACGAGGGCGACCGCGCGTGGACCCGGCGACGGGTTCACGCGACAGCGGCGACATTCACACGACCGGATCTGACGCATCCCTGCGCCACCCTGGCCGCATGGACCACCATCGGCTGAGGAAATATCGCGGTCCCGAGACGTGGGCGCAGGTCCGGGAGGCCTACATCGCCGGCGAGCCGGCGCCGGCGGTCGCGCGCCGTTTCGACGTCGGCCTGTCCAACCTGCGGCGGCGGGCGCGGCTGGAAGGCTGGACGCGCAATCGTATCGCCGAAAGGCTGGATCTCAAGCCGGTGCGCGGCGCGTCCGACGGAACGCGGCCGGCGCCCTCGGCTCGCGCGGCTCCGCCGACGCGCGAGCCGATGCCGCCATGGATCGACCCGGAGGTCGCCTACGAGTGCGCGATGTGGCGCGCCAGCTGGATGGTCAGCCAGGGTCGGGCGGCCGAGGCGGAGGCCCTGATGAAGGCGGCGGACCGGCTGAAGCAGATGCACCCGAAACTGTCGTTCGAGCCGCCGACCTAGGGGATCGCCGCCTCCGGCCCTAGATCCCAGCTCCCGCCTCCGGATCGGCCGTCGCGTCCCTGCCCTCGACGATCCGGGCGGCGGCGAGGTCGGCGGTGACGTTGCCGATGGTGCGGAAGATGTCGGGCACGACCTCGACCGCCAGCAGCAGGGGCAGGACCTCGAGCGGCAGGCCCATGACGATGGCGATGGGGGCGATGGAGGCGAAGAAGCTGACCTGGCCCGGCAGACCGACCGTGCCGACGCTGACGGCCAGCGCCGTCACCGAGCCGGCGACGAGCACGCCCGGGGTCAGCTCGATGCCGTACAGGTGGGCCACGTAGATACAGACCGCGAGGTTGGCCACGGTGGAGGTGATGCGGAACACCGCCACCGCCAGCGGCAGGACGAGGCCGGCCGTCGCGGCCGAGACGCCGAGGCGGTCGCGGGCGCGCTCGACCATCACCGGCAGACAGGCCAACGACGACTGGGTCGAGAAGGCCACCACCTGGGCCGGGGCGGCGGCGCGGGCGAAGCGCGGCAGGCTGACCCGGCCCCACAGCACCGCCACGACATAGATGAGCAGGATCAGCCCGATCAGCGAGAGGACGACGAGGGCGATGTAGTGGCCGAGCACCCCGGCCGCGCCGAGGCCGGCGCGAAGGCCGACGCCCAGCGACAGGGCGAAGACGCCGATGGGGGCGGCGCGCAGCACCCAGTGGACGATGACCACCATGGTCTCGGCCACGGCCTCGAAGAAGACCGTCATGGGCTGCCGCAGACGGGCCGGCAGGCGGGTGGCGGCGAAACCGAAGACGATGGCGAAGACCACGATGCCGAGGATGGCGTCGTCGGCGGCGGCGCGGATCGGATTGGAGGGGGCGAGACTGGTCAGGAAGGCCCCGAGCCCCCCGCCGCCGAGGTTCTCGCGCACCGCCGCGTCGCCGTGGGCGCCGGCCAGCAGCAGGCGGCCGCCCTCGGGGTCGATCGGCCACATGGCGTGGAGCCCCTGGGAGGCGAGCACGCCGTAGAGGGTGGCGCCGACCAGCAGGGCGGCGAAGACCCACACCGCCTTCAGGGCGAGGCGGCCGGTGGCGGCGGCGTCCGCGATCGAGGCGATGCCGGTGACCAGCAGGCTGAAGACCAGCGGGATGATGGTCATGCGCAGGGCGTTGAGCCACAGCTGGCCTATGCCCTCGACCATGGCGACGGTCCCCTCCCCGCCGGGGATGCCCCAGGCCTGGGCGGCGGCTCCGGCCGCGAGTCCGGCGACGAGCGCCGTCAGCACCTGCAGGCTGAGCGAGGACAGGACGGCGGCGGTGCGGGAGCGGGTCATCCGGCGAAGCTAGGCGCCGCCGAACGGTTTGACCATCCGTCTCCGACGACGGGGTGAACGATCGTTAACTGGACCGGCGCGGCGGCGCGGCACAGGCTCCACCGTCAGGCTTGCGGAGGGCGGGCAGATGCAGCGGTTGCGAACCGGACCCGGCTTCTACGGCCTGCTGCTTCTGGCCGGTTTGATGACCTTCGTCCTGCATGAAGGCGCGCACTGGGCCGCGGCCGAAGCGCTGGGCTACGACGGGTACTTCACCCTGAATCGGGCCGGGGCGCGCGGAGCCGTGACGGACCGGCACAGGCTTCTGATCGCGGCGGCGGGACCGGCGGCGACCATCGTCCAGGGCGTGGTCGCCTGGGCGCTTGTGCAGGCTCGGGGCAGCCGCATCGCCTGGGCCTTCCTGTTCCAGGCCGCCTTCATGCGGCTGATGGCGACGGTGATCACCTTCTGGAACCCGAACGACGAGGCGCGGGTGGGAGCCCAGCTGGGCCTCGGGACCTGGACCCTGCCCATCGTGGTGACGGCGGGGCTGTTCGCGCTGCTCGCGCTGGGCAGTCGACGGCTGCGCCTCGGCCCGGCGGCGCTGGGCCTTTCGTGGCTGATCGCCTCGGCCGGAGTGACCGCGATCGTGTTCAGCGGCCTGTGAGCCCGGCCAGCCGCTGCGCGACGGCCGCCGCGGCGGCGTCGAGGGCGGCCGGGGACAGGTCGGGCAGGTCGAGCCGCCTGAGCACCGGCCGCTCGCGCGAGGCCGCGCTGCGGCGGTAGGCGGGATCGTAGTGGGCCTCGATCAGGGCGGCGGCGAGGGCGGCGATCTCGCCGCGCGCGGCCATGGCGCGCCAGCCGGCGATCTCCGCCTTCGCGTGATGACGCGGCAGGCGGGTCAGGGCCGTGTCGAGGGCGGCGGGATCTCCGGCGATGTCGCCGTAGTCGGCGACGATGCGGGCGACGCGGGCCTGCGGCGGAGCGGACAGCTCGACCGCGGGGGCGGCGGTCATCGCCGCCCACAGCGCCGGCGGCAGGACGCGTTCGCCGATGCGGCTGCTCTCGGCCTCGACCACCACGGGCCGGGCGGGGTCGAGGCGGGACAGGGCGTCGTGCAGCGCGGTCTCGAAGGCCTTCTGCGACGGCTGGCCGCCGGGCCTGGCGCCGAACAGGGAGCCACGGTGGGCGGCCAGGGCCTCGAGATCCAGGGTCTGCACGCCGCGGGCGGCCAGCGCCGCCAGGAGGGCCGTCTTGCCGCAGCCGGTGGGCCCGTCGAGCGCGATGAGACGATGCGGCAGGGGAGAGTCATAGAGGGCCGCGACGACCTGGCGTCGCCAGGTCTGGTAGCCGCCGTCCAGCACGGTCACCGGCCAGCCGACCTGGTCCATGACGGCGACCATGGCGCCCGAGCGCTGGCCGCCGCGCCAGCAGTAGACCAGCGGCCGGAAGCCGCCGCCGACGTCGGCGAGCCGGCCTTCGAGGTGGGCGGCGATATTGCAGGCCACGAGCGCGGCGCCGCGGCGGCGGGCCTCGAACTTGGAGCCCTGCACATATTCGGTCCCGACGGCGGCGCGCTGGACGTCGTCGAGGACGGGGAGGTTGATCGCGCCGGGGAGGTGGTCCTCGGCGAACTCCGACGGGCTGCGCACGTCGATCAGCGCGTCGAAGCCGTCGCGCGCCGCGGGCGACAGGTCCGTGGCGCGGCGGATCATGCGACGACGCTCACCCGGGGCGGGCCCTCGACCACGCGGCCGACGACGGCGAAGCCGGTCCCGTCGAGGCGGGCCAGGGCGGCGAGGCTGTCCAGCTCCGCCTCCGCCACGGCGATGAGCAGACCGCCGGAGGTCTGGGAGTCGGTCAGCAGGTCGCGCCGCCACGGCTCGAGCCCGTCCGGCAGGTCGACGTCCGCCGCGTAGCTGGCCCAGTTGCGGGTCGAGGCCCCGGTGCGGACGCCGGCCTCGAGCAGGTCGCGGACCCCCGGCAGGGTCGGCGGGGCGGCGCCGATCTCGACCGTGGCCCCGGCGCCCCGGGCCATCTCCAGCGCATGGCCGAGCAGGCCGAAGCCGGTGACGTCGGTGAGGGCGTGGACGCCGGGGCGGCCGGCCAGCTTCGCGCCGAAGCTGTTCAGCCGGGTGGTCGTCTCCCTGAGGGCCCGGTAGCCGTCCTTGTCGAGCCGGTCCTGGCGGAAG
>JANJTI010000080.1 GCA_024711185.1 Brevundimonas sp.
CCCGACTGCCGCCGCGCCACGATCGAGGCGATGGCGCGGGCGCTCAGCCTCGGGCTGGACCGGCCGGTGGTCATCGAGACGCCGCTGATGGCGCTGACCAAGGCGGAGACCTGGGCCACGGCCGAGCGGATCGGCGGCCCCGCGCTGGTCGATCTGATCGTCGAGGCGTCGCACACCTGCTACCGGGGCGAGCGCGACCGGCGCCACGCCTGGGGCTACGGCTGCGGCGATTGCCCTGCCTGTGAGTTGCGCGCCGTCGGCTATGGCGAGTGGGCGGCCCGGCCATGAGCTACGCCGCCAAGGAGGTGTTCCTGACGGTGCAGGGGGAGGGCGGCCAGGCCGGCCGTCCGGCCGTCTTCCTGCGTTTCGCCGGCTGCAACCTGTGGAACGGGCTGGAGCGGGATCGCGCCGCGGCGGTGTGCAGCTTCTGCGACACCGACTTCGTCGGGACGGACGGCGACGGCGGCGGCAAGTTCGCGAGCGCCGAAGCCCTGGCCGATCACGTTGCGGCCATGTGGCGCGGCCGGGACGGTGATCCGAAGCTGGTCGTGTGCACCGGCGGGGAGCCCCTGCTGCAACTGGACCCGCCGCTGATCGAGGCGTTGCACACCCGAGGGTTCGAGGTCGCCATCGAGTCCAATGGCACGATCGCCGCGCCCGAAGGCGTGGACTGGATCTGCGTCAGCCCCAAGGCCGACGCCCCGGTGGTGCAGACCTCGGGCCAGGAGCTGAAGCTGGTCTTCCCGCAGCCTCTGGCCTCGCCGGAGCGGTTCGAGCAAATGGCGTTCGAGCGCTTCTGGCTGCAACCGATGGACGGCCCCGAGCGCGAGGCCAACACGAGGGCGGCCATCGACTACTGCCTCGCCCATCCCAAATGGCGCCTCAGCGTCCAGACCCACAAGTACATCGGCGTCCGCTAATGCCCGTCTTCGAGATCACCAAACAGGCCACCTTCGACGCGGCCCACCACTTCCCGAATGAGCCGGAGGGAAGCATCTATCGTCGCGTGCACGGTCATTCCTTCACGGTCGAGGCGACGGTGCGCTCAGAGACCCTGGACGCGGAGCATGGCTGGGTCGCCGACCTTGGCGCACTGGACCGCGCCCTTCGCGCGGCGGCCGAGGAGCTCGACCACGGCATGCTGAACGAGAAGCCCGGACTCGAGCTGCCGTCGCTGGAGAACCTGTGCCTGTGGTTCGCCGGCCGGCTGAAGGACGACTGGCCGGGCCTGTGCCGCGTGCAGGTGGCGCGGCCGACGATCAATGAGCGCTGCGTGCTGACCCTGTGAGCGACATCCGCCCTTACCGGGACGCGGACGCCGACGCGCTCGCCCGGGTGTTCGAGCGGGCGGTGCGCGTCATCGGCCCGCGCGACTATTCACCGGCGCAGATCGAGGCGTGGATCGGGCGGGAGCCGCGGGCGGAGCGGTTTCGCGCCAGGATGGCCGACGGTCGCCGCTGCTGGGTCGCGACGGACGACGAAGGGGGCGTGACCGCCTTCGTCGATCTGGAGGCGGACGGTCACATCGACTTCCTGTTCGCCGATCCCGCCGTCGCGGGGCAGGGCGTCGCGTCCCGGCTCCTGGACGTGCTCGAGGCGGCCGCCCGTCGCGATGGCGTCGCACGGCTGTATGTCGAAGCCAGCGAAGCCGCCCGGCGCTTCTTCCTGAAGCGCGGCTATGAGGTGAACCGGCGGCGCGACTTCGAGATCAACGGGGTGGCCATCCACAACTACGGCATGGAGCGCCGGCTCTAGCAGTCGCGCCCCTGACGCTGTCGCTCTTCGCAACGGCGCTGCTCGCGCTCCCACTCGCGCTGCTCGCGCTCGCGCCGGGCCCGGGTCTCCTCGTCCGAGGTGGTGACGGCGTCGACCCCGGCGCCGATGACGGCCCCGGTAGCCTTGGCCGTGCCGCCGACCACCGCCCCCGCCGTGCCGACGACGGCTCCGACGAGGCAGCCCTGCAGCAACAAGCCCCCGGACGCGAGGGCTGCGAGGGTGGTGAGTTTCCGGGCGGGCGAATTCATGTGGCGTTCTCCGAACGCCACAGGGTTAATCGCCAAAGGTGAACGTCGTCTGACCCCGGGCGGGCCAGGGGCGACGGCGGACGCCTCAGTCGCTGTCGGAGTCGTCGTTGGCGGCCACTGCGATGGCCGTGAAGCCGACCACGAACAGCAGGCCGAAAGGCAAGCCGGCGAGCTGCGCGCCCGCGGGAGCGCCGGTTTCGGTGACATTCTGGCCCAGGCGGTCCTGCACCCGGGGAGCCGCGGTGTTGGCGGCGACGGCCTGGCTGGCGACCAGCAACAGTCCGGCGGTGACGGCGACAAGCGTTTTCTTCACGGGATCCTCCGACGCGACGAGACCGTGAAACGCCCAAGCTTCACAGAGGTTGCAGGACCCCCTGCGCGAAATGTGGTGGGCGGCGAGGGGTTCGAACCCCCGACCCCCTCGGTGTAAACGAGGTGCTCTGACCAGCTGAGCTAGCCGCCCTTCCGCGCCGACCTCCGGCCTAGAACCGGAAGCTGGCCCGCAGGAACAGCATGTAACGCACATAGTCGTCGATCAACTCGGCGTCGGCGCTGACCGAAAGCATGCCCAGCTCGTTGCCGACGTTGAGGCGGAAGCCGACGATCGGACCGCCGCCCTCGATGCTGTCCGGCCGGAGGGTGAAGTCGGGCCCGCCCGAGCGGAAGCGGGCGATGGTCTCGCCCGGATCGACCGAGATGTTCTGGCGCCAGCCGACCCGCAGTTCGGGCTTCAGCCAGCTGTCCTGGCCCATGGCCATGCCGATGTTGACCGCCGCGGTGGCCGAGAACAGGTGACCGTCGCGATCGTCGATCTCGAGGTCGAAACCATCGCCGCCGCCCTCCTCGACGTGGCCGTCTTCGCTCAGCGAGAAATACTCGGCGTAGATTTCGGGCCGCACGGTGAAGCGTCCGAAGGTGCGCTCGTACGAGGCGCCGCCCGCCGCGGCGAGGGTGAAGCCGTTCCAGTCGGAAGTGTTGGACAGGTTCAGCCCGGCCCCGACGAAGCGGCGCTCGGATTCGAAGGTGGCGTAGCCGGCGGCGGCGCGCGCCCAGGTGGTCCAGTGCTGACCCTGGGCGCGCCAGTACAGTCCCAGCTCGAGCAGATTGGCCGAGAGGACTTCCTCGGCCTCGGACTCCGGATCCTCGAGGTCCGAGGAGGTGAAGGCGACCGACAGGCCCACGGCGCCAAGGCCGGATCCGCGCTCGACGCCGCCCGCGACGCCGAAGCCCTCCGAGCGGAAGCCGTAGGTGTCGGTCTTGTCCTTGTCGGCGTAGAAGTTGATTTCCTGGATCCAGGCGCTCGTCTCGCCCGGGGCCGCCGTGGCGTTGCGCCCGGTCAGGGCGCGGGTGACCGCGTCCACGCCGGAAGCGAGCGACAGCAGCGGGCCGCCGGAGTGTTCCGGCAGGAGCTGCTCGTACAGGTTGATGAAATCCTCGCGGCCGGTCTGTTCGAGGAAGACGTTGCGGACGGTCGCGTCGCGTCCGAGGGCGCTGTAGAAGGCGTCATACATCGCCGCTTCGACCGGGATCAGGCCCGCCTCGTCGGCTGTCCGCTGGCGGATGTCCGCGAAGACCACGCCGTTCGCCACGTCCGCCCCGCCCTGGACGACGTAAAGATAGGGCGAGTTGTCCTGGAAGGAGCTCAGGTCCAGGTCCCCGACGTTCAGCGTGGCCGCGTCGATCAGGGTGAAGCGGCCCGGCCCGTCCAGAAGCGAGTTGAAGCGGACGCCGAGGCCCGCGCCGCTCGCCAGCGTCGCCGTGCCCGTGACGTTGAAACCGCCCGCCGTGCCGTTCGCCGGGTCCAGCGCGACGAGAAGGTCGCCGTCCGCGCCGATGTTGAGGCTGCTGATCGTCGTCGCGGTCGTCTGGCGCGCGTCGAGGATGCCGTTCTGGATGTCGATGGCGAGATCGCCATCCGAGTCCGTGATCGCTCCCCGGATGGCGGCCCCGCCGGTCAGGCGAAGCGCGTCCGCTCCGTCGCCGAACGCGATGTCGCCGCGGATCAGGCCGTTGCGGGCGTCCAGCAGGTCAGCCCCCGACCCGAACAGGATGTCGCCGGCGATGATGGGTTCGTTGGAGTTGGTGACCCCGTCCCCGTCGCTGTCCGGATCGGAAGCCGTGGGCGCACTGGGGACGCCCTCGTGGCGAAGGGTCACGCCGGTGGTGTTGGCCGAGACGTCGATCGCGGTCATCCGCCCGGTCAGCGTGCCGTCCTCCCCGGCCGAGGTGTTGGCCTGGATCGAGCCGGTGTTGAGGATCGAGACGAGGGTGCCGCTGAGATCGTGGATCGCGGTGGTGTTGCCCGTCCCGCCTCCGCCGGCGCTGGCGAGGATGCTGCCCCGGTTGGTCAGGCTCGGCACATTCGCGCCTGCGTCGAAGAGGATGGCCGTGCCGGTGGTGGCGAGCTTGCTGGACATGCCCGCGGTGATCGCGCCCGAGTTGAAGAACTCGGGAACGTCGGCGCCGGCCCCGATCCGGACCGCCGTCGAGTCGGCCTCCCGGGAGAGGGAGGAGATGGTGCCTTCGTTGCGAACACCGCCCGCGATGGTCACCGTCTGGCCTGCGCCGCCGCCGATCACGAGCGAATTGGCCGCGAATCCGTCGTACACGCCCTGGGCGGAGATGGTGCCGCGGTTGATCACGCCGTAGGCCGAGTCCCCGGATCCCACCGCGCCGATGGCGATCGACTGGGAGTCGGAGCCGATCAGGACCGCGGGAGCGGAGCCGTAGCTGGTGATCGTCGCCGTCGATTCGTTGGCGTCGAGGACGCCGTCGCCATCGCGGTCGGTGTCCGTCCGGTTGGGAATGCCGTCGCCGTCGTCGTCCTCGTCGCCGTTCTTGATCCCGTCGCCGTCGTCGTCGCCCTCGAGGCCGCTGGTGCCATAATTGGGCGCGCGATCGAACACGACGCCGCCGCCGATATTGCCCGCGACGCGCACGGCGGGTCCGCCCTGCAGCAGGTCGTCCGGATCGAGTTCGTCGAGAAAGAGGACGGCCTTGTCGTTCTGCGGGGTCTCGACATACCCGTCGGGCCGCACCGGCAAGGGTCCCGTGTAGCGGAAGCCGCTCGCCGTGACCGTCGACTCGATCATCAGGCGTCCGGAAACGTTTCCGTCCACTGCGATGCCGACGGCGTTCTCGCCGCGAGCGTCCACCGCCCCGGTCAGGTTGACGTTCCCCGTCACGTCGCCGGTCGTCCGGATACCGTAGCTGTTGTCGCCGCGGATGTTGACGTTGCCGAAGACGTCGAGGTTGCCGGCCAGGGGCGCTTCGATCGAAATGCCCGCAGAGTCGTTGCCCGCCACCAGGATCGAGCCGCCCCGGCCCACGGTGATGTCGCCGTCGAGCGCCGCGGGCCCGACGACGCGGATGCCGTACCTGTTGCTGCCGCGCGCCCACGGACCGTCCGCGTCACCGTCGTTGTCGGTGTCCAGATCGGTGCTGCTGGTGATGTCGTCGAGGACCGAGATGCCGCCGGTGACTGTGATGTCGGCGCTGTTTCCGCCGTTGACCAGCAATCCCGTCGAGCCGTCGGCGGAGTTGGCCATCGTGACCACTGCGCCGGCCTCGATGTTCACGTTGTGGCTCGAATTGACCGTAATCGCCGCGCCCGACGTCACCGTGATCGTTCCGCCATTGGTCATGCGGATGCTGTCCGGGCCGGACCCGGTGGCGTTGGCGGTCGTGATCGGCGTCGTGCGCGCGTTGGAGATGACGACTTCGGCCATGGCTCCGGACGCCGCCATCAGGGGAGCGATCGCCACCGCGGTCGCGAGCAGAATACGCATTCGGTAGAAACCCCTGTGGTCGACGCGCGCAGAGACGCCGGCGATCCTCTAACAGGGACCATGCCAGCCTGCCTCAAGTTTCTCGAATTTGAGGCGAATGCAAGGCCGAACGGGCCGTCGGGGCAGCACGGCCAGCTTCGCCATTGCGCGCGCTGCGATCATGGTGATATCATTCTCATATCGACAACGGAGGGAGCCATGACCCAGACGCCGACCACCCATTCCCGATCCGCCGAGCGGCCCGCGCGGACGGTGAACGGCATCCTCATGCTGCTTCTCGGCCTGCTGCTTCTCGTCGGCGGCCCGATCGGCATCGCACAGGATCCGGAGAACGCCGTCGTGATCATTGGCGGCATCGTCGCCGGCGTGACCGGTCTTTTGCTGCTGTGCGGCCTCTACGCGCTGCAGCCGAACGAAGGCATGGCCATCCTCCTGTTCGGGGACTATCGCGGCACGGACCGCCGGACGGGCCTGCGCTGGGTCCTTCCGTGGTACAGCCGCAAGAAGATCAGCCTCCGCGTGCGCAACCTGACGAGCGACAAGCTCAAGGTGAACGACCGGCGCGGCAATCCGATCGAGATCGCCGCCAACGTCGTCTGGCGGGTCGAGGATTCGGCCCAGGCCCTGTTCGACGTCGACGACTATCAGGCTTTCGTGAACATCCAGGTCGACACCGGCCTGCGCGACCTCGCCTCCCACTACGCCTACGACCATGGCGAGGAGCACGAACTGACGCTTCGCGCCGACGCCGAGGAGGTCGCGGCGAAGCTGCGCGAGGAGCTGGCCGGCCGGGTCAAGGTGGCCGGGGTCGTGGTCGACGAGGCGAGGCTGGCGCACCTGGCCTATGCGCCCGAGATCGCCAGCGCCATGCTGAAGCGCCAGCAGGCCGAGGCGGTACTTGCCGCCCGGAGGCTGATCGTGAAGGGCGCCGTAGGCATGGTCGAGACGGCCCTGCTGGACCTCGGCGAGCGCGAGGTCGTGGAGCTGGACGAAGACCGCAAGGCGGCCATGGTCTCCAACCTGCTGGTCGTCCTCTGCGCCGATCGCGAGGCCCAGCCCGTGGTCAACACCGGCACCCTGTACGGCTGATGGCGGGACGACCCCGCAAGCCTTTCCTGATGCGCGCCTCTCCGGGGGTGATGGCGGCGGTCGAGAAATTGGCCGCCGCCGAGCTGCGCTCGGTCAACGCCCAGGTGGAGATCCTGCTGCGTGAAGCCCTGCATCGCCGCGGCGTGTCGGCGCACGACAGTCCTCCGGACGCTGACGACGCTTGAGCTTTGCCTTGCCCGGCGCTACGGCGCCGACATGGTGAAGTCCCACATGTCCCGGGTTCGCAAGGCCCATCGCATCCACAAGCGCGTCCAGCGCGTTGGCAAGGCCAACATCAGCGCGGCGGAGCGGGAGCTCATGAACCTGGCGGGGCTGGAAGTGCAGGAAGGCGAGCTGCGCCTGTTCCCGGGCTGGGACGAGGAAGTCTCGGAGACCCTGAAGGCCACAAAGACCGCCGCCGAGGACCCCCGGACGCGGTTCGTCGACACGACGATGCTGTATGCGCCCAAGTCCGGCGGGGTGAAGCGTTACCTGCTGTCGAAGAAGGCGTGGCTGGAGTCCAACCGGCCGGGGATCGCGCACACGCTGGTGGTGCCCGGCGCGCACCACAAGGCCGAGGCGGATGGCATCGTCCAGTTGCACGCCGCCAAGCTGCCGTTCGGGGACGGTTACCGCTGGCCGACGTCTGTCCGCCGCTGGGCCGCCTGGGTCGCCTCGTTGAACCCCTCGCTGATCGAGGCCGGCGATCCCTACACGCCCGGCCAGGGTGCGCTGGAGGCGGGCCAGCGGGCGGGCTGTCCGGTCGTCGGCTTCTGCCACTCCGATCCGGCCGGCCTGGCCGCCCTGCATTTCGGTGAGTGGGCCAAGAAGCCGGTGGAGAAGCGCTGGGCCCGGCTGTTCGGCCAATTCGACCGGGTTGTATCGCCCAGCCGTTACATCGCGCGGCGGCTCGAGGAAGCCGGCATTCGCGACATCGTCATCCAGCCCCTGGGCGTGGAGGTGGACACCTTCCACCCTGATCGGCGCGATCGCGACTGGCTGCTGAAGAAGCTGGGTCTTCCGGCCTCCGCGCGGATTCTTTGCTTCGCCGGGCGTCCGGCGCGGGAGAAGAACATCGACCTCCTGATCGAGGCGGTGCAGCGTCTGGGCGACCCCTACCATCTGGTCCTGGTCGGCGCCGGGCAGGGGCTGCCGGCCGAGGAGCGGGTGATCTCGTTGCCCTACGAGGCTAACCCGAAGGCGGTGGCGAAGATCATCGCCAGCTGCGACGCGTTCGTGCACGCCAACGACAAGGAGCCCTTCGGGTTGATCGTTCTGGAGGCCATGGCCTGCGGCCGGCCGGTGGTCGGAGTGAACGCGGGGGGCGTGAAGGAAACGGTCGACGAAACCGTCGGCCAGTTGTCTCCGTCTACCGATCCCAAGGACTACGCCGCCGCCGTGGAGGCCCTGTTCGCCCGCGACATAGAGGCGGTGGGCGCCGCGGCGCGGCGGAGGGCGGTCGACCGCTTCGCCTGGAACCGGGTCTTCGAGGACCTGTGCATGACCTACGCCGACGTCAGCGGACAGCGCGCGTTCGTCGAGCCTGCGGGGGCCTGGGCGGAGCACTGAGCCCCCCGGTCCGGTCGAGAATGACAGGAAGTTATCTTGCCCCCCGCCGCGGACAGCCCTAGCCGTGGCGGAAACGGGGAGATTTCCATGAAGCGCCTGCTGCTCGCGACCGCCGTGTCGCTGCTGACCGCCACGACTGCGATGGCCCAGACCGTCTACATCGTCCGTCACGCCGAGAAGGTGGAAGCTCCCGGCGACCCCGATCCGGCCCTGTCAGAGGCGGGGCAGGCGCGGGCGGCGCTGCTGGCGGAGGCGCTGCGCGACGCCCATCCGGCGCTGGTCCTGACCAGCCCCATGCAACGGACCATCCGGACGGCCGCGCCGACGGCGGCGTATCACTCCGCGCCGTCCGAGGTCGTGTCGCTGGAGGG
>JANJTI010000121.1 GCA_024711185.1 Brevundimonas sp.
GGGCCCGGCCCTCCGAACCGACCAGGTCCGAGGCGCTGGCGGCCAGCAGGGCGTCGCCGCGCGGCAGGCCCAGCCGCTCCAGCGAGCGGCGCGCCCGCGCCTCGACGCGGTCCACCCCGTCGGCGATCGGGACGGTGCGCACCGTCACCTGGAAGGGCGAAGGAAAGGGCCATGCCTGGCCGAGCAGACGTTCGCCGTCGCCGTCCGGCCGGGTGGCGACCACGGTCACGCCGGCGTCGGCGGCGGTCTGGAGCAGGAAACGCAGCGATTCCTCGCGCGCGCCGACCGGCGCGGGCATGGCGCGTTCCGGCGCGTGCACGACGGCGAGCGCGAGCTTGTCGACCGGGGACGGGGCGCGGTGCGGGATCACCGGCGGACTCTGACGGGCAAAGCTTAAGACCCGCCTTCCAACTTCTTGCCCGATCCTTACCCGGCGAGCGCCGGTATCGCCGCAATCCCGCCCTTGCATCGCGGGGCCGCAGGCCCTTTAAGCGCGCCGACGGAACCGCCCGCCTCCCCGCGTTCGCCAAGGATTCCCCATGTCCGCATCCGCTCCCGCCCCGAAGAAGGTCGTGCTGGCCTATTCCGGCGGCCTCGACACCTCGATCATCCTCAAGTGGCTGCAGACCGAGTACGGCGCAGAGGTCATCACCTTCACCGCCGACCTCGGCCAGGGCGAGGAGCTGGCCCCGGCGCGCGAGAAGGCGCTCAAGCTGGGGATCAAGCCGGAGAACATCTTCATCGACGACCTGCGCGAGGAGTTCGTGCGGGACTACGTCTTCCCGATGTTCCGGGCCAATACCGTATACGAGGGCCAGTACCTGCTCGGCACCTCGATCGCCCGGCCGCTGATCGCCAAACGCCAGATCGAGATCGCCCGCCAGGTCGGCGCCGACGCCGTCTGTCACGGCGCCACCGGCAAGGGCAACGACCAGGTCCGCTTCGAGCTGGGCTACTACGCGCTCGAGCCCGATATCCGGGTCATCGCCCCCTGGCGCGAGTGGTCGTTCCGCAGCCGCGAAGCCCTGCTCGATTTCGCCGAGAAGCACCAGATCCCGATCTCCAAGGACAAGCGCGGCGAGGCGCCCTTCTCGGTCGACGCCAACCTGCTGCACTCGTCCTCCGAGGGGAAGGTGCTCGAGGATCCGGCGGTCGAGGCGCCCGAGTTCGTCCACCAGCGGACCCTCTCGCCCGAGGACGCCCCCGACCGCGCGACCATCGTCACCATCGGCTTCGAGAAGGGCGACGCGGTTTCGATCGACGGCGCGGCCCTGTCGCCGGCGGACCTGCTGACCCGCCTGAACCAGCTGGGCCACGACAACGGCATCGGCCGCCTGGACCTGGTCGAGAACCGCTTCGTCGGCATGAAGTCGCGCGGCGTCTACGAGACCCCGGGGGGGACCATCCTGCTGGCCGCCCACCGCGGCATCGAGTCGATCACCCTCGACCGCGGCGCCATGCACCTGAAGGACGAACTGGCGGTCAAGTACGCCCACCTGATCTACAACGGCTTCTGGTTCTCGCCCGAGCGCGAGATGCTGCAGGCGGCGATCGATCACAGCCAGCAGCGCGTCAACGGCACGGTGCGGGTCAAGCTCTACAAGGGCAATGTCACCGTGATCGGCCGCGAGAGCCCGGACAGCCTCTACGACCAGGAGCTGGTCACCTTCGAGGAGGGCGCCGTGGCCTACGACCACCGCGACGCCGAGGGCTTCATCAAGCTCAACGCCCTGCGCCTGCGCGTGCTCGGCAAGCGGGACGCGCGCGACCGCGGCTGACGGAATCCGCTCGCCACGCGCCGTCCGGGGCGCCATGCTGCGGCCTGCGCCCCGGCGCCGCCAACCTTCAGGATTTCCTCATGTCTCTCCGCCTCGTCCTCGCCGCCTCGGCCGTTCTCGCCTTCGCCGCGCCCGTACTCGCCCAGGAGGCGCCTGCCGCCGCCGCTGCCGCGGCGCCGATGACGGAGGCCGAACTGGAGGTCCGGGCCGACGCCTTCGAAGCCCGCATGGCCGAGATGACCTCCGAGATGCAGGCCGCCGCCGCCGCCGCCGCGGGCGACGCGGCGAAGATGTCGGCCGACCTTGACGCCATCGCCGCCCGCTATCAGCCGGAGGCGGACGTCTTCGCCGAGGAGCTGAAGGGCTTCATCGCCTCGCAGATGGCGAGCCTGCCGCCCGAGGCGCAGGCGCAGGCCGCCATGGTCGGACCGATGATCGACGCCCAGGTTCGCGGCCTTCCCGCCCAGTCGAAGGCCGAGGTCATGGCCGCGGCCGCGCAGCCGGCCGCCGAGTAGGTTGCGGGGGCGGCGAGGCTTCGCCGCCTTACCGCGATTTCACTTGAGGTCGAACGGCGTTGGGTCGAGGTTCCGGGCGTCCCCAAGGAGCCCCGCCATGATCAAGGCCCTGTCCCTCGCCGCCGCCCTCGCCATCCTCCCCCTGTCCGCCGCCGCGGCGCAGGAGACGGAGAACGCCGGGACCTCCGCCGCCTGGGCAGAGGCCGCGATCGAGGCCGCGGCCGAGCGTTTCGAGGCCCGCATGGAGGAGTTCGGCGAGCGTGCCGAAGCCCTCGGGGCCGACGAGAGTCTGACCGACGAGCAGCGCGAGATGCGCGTCGCCGCCCTGTGGGGCGAGTATGCGCCGGACGTGCAGGCCTTCACCGCCGTGGTCAGCCAGCACGCCGCCCGCATCGCCGGGCAGGCGCTGGCCGAGATCGACGTCGAGGCGATCGTCGCCGAGGCGCTGTCGGGGGTCGATCTGTCCGGCGCCATGGCCGCCGCGGGCGGCATGGCCATGAACGGCGCGTGGGCCTCCAACGACCCCGAGCACATGGCCACCTACGGCCTCATGGCCGACTATGCCCTGGGCGGCGCGCTCGAGGAGGTGGATGCCGCCATGGCGGAGGTCAACGTCGCAACTGCGCAGGTCGCCGCCGCCGCCGCGGCCGCGCCCGGGGTCGACGAGGCGCGCTGATCCGCCTTGACGGGCGTCGCGGCCGGCCCGACAGGGACCGGCCATGCCCGCCCTGCCCGTCGATCCACACCTCTACGCCGCCTTCCTCGGGGTGATGGCCGTCATGGCGGTCACGCCCGGGCCGGCCAACGTCTTCTCGATCGCCAACGGGGTTCAGCGCGGCCCGATGGGCGCGCTCGCCGGCGTGGCGGGGATGAACGCCGCCACCCTCGTCTGGTTCGCCGCCGCAGCCCTCGGCCTGGGCGCCCTGATCGTCGCCTTTCCCGCCGTCTTCCGGCTGGTCTCCGTCGCCGGGGCGCTCTACGTCGCGGGCCTCGGCCTCAAGGCGCTGCACGGCGCCGTCCGCGCGGACGGCGCGGAGACAGGCCACGCCCCCATCCGGCTGGGCCGCGGGGCCTTCGTCGACGGCTTCATGGTGCAGATCGCCAATCCCAAGATCGTGCTGTTCTTCTCCGCCGTCCTGCCGCCCTTTCTGGACGTAAACCGCCCGGCGGCGCCCCAGCTGGCCCTGTTCGCCCTGGCCACCATCGGCATGGACGTGCTCAGTATGTCGGCCTATGGCCTCGGCGGCGCGGCGCTGGCCCGGCGCATGACCGAGCCGCGTTTCCGGCGCGGCTTCGCCGTCTTCACCGGCCTGCTTCTGCTCGCTGCGGCCGCGCTGATAGTCTCGCGTTTGTAAGCACTTGAGTCCCGGGGAACCGCCGCCGTTCAGCGCCCGTTCATGCCCTGAGGCGCGGAATGTCGCGACAAGGAGATTTCCGATGAATGCTCGCATCCTCAAGTCCGCGGCCGTGGCGGCCTCGGCCGCGCTGGCGCTGTCGGCCTGTGCGACGGCCACGCCGTACGGACCCGCCGGCTACGGCAGCCGCTACGGCTATTCGGAACAGCGCATCGACGCCGACCGCTACCGCATCAGCTTCGCCGGCAATTCGGTGACCACCCGGGACCAGGTCGAGATGGCCCTGCTGCTGCGCGCCGCCGAAGTCACCGTGCAGAGCGGCTACGACTGGTTCGCCACCGTCAACCGCGCCACCGATCGCGACGTGCGCTACCAGGCCACGCCGGATCCCTTCTACTACGACCGGTACAGCCCGTTCTGGGGGCCCCGCTGGCGCTACTATCGCCGCGGCTACTGGAGCCCGTGGTACGATCCGTTTGGCCCGGACTTCGACGTGCGCGAGATCGACCGCTACGAGGCCACCGCCGAGATCGTCATGGGCCGCGGCCCCAAGCCGGCCGGCGACCCCAACGCCTTCGACGCCCGCGAGGTGATCGACAACCTCGGACCGCGCGTGCCCCGGGCGATGTAAGGTCAGGGTCGCGGGTGTGGGGCGTAGGGTGTGGGGTGTCGGCGCGCGTCGAAACCCAATGCCCTATGCCCTACACCCCACACCCTACCCGATCCTCGGCCCCTTCAGCCGGCGCTTGTTCACATGCGTCTCCGGGGCCTTGCCGAGGTCCTCGGGCACCTCGCCCTTGAAGTAGTAGCGCTGCCACGCCTCCTTGGCGGCCTCCGGGTCGCCGGCGGCGAGGCGCTGGTTGAAGTCTGTTCGCGCCCGGTTCCAGGCCTCGAACTGGCCGTGCATGTTGGGGTTGGACTCCAGCGTGCGGATCACCGGCTCGAACTGCTCGACCTTGCGGTGCTCGATCGGGGTGATGAAGCAGAACGGCTCGCCCTTCTCGAACTTCACCCGTCCCGGCCGGGTGAAGATCCAGTTCATGGTGAAGGGGAAGGGCAGCCAGTCGGTCTCGATCAGCCCGGTCAGCGGCTGGATGCCGTCCTTGACGTGGTTGGGCGAGCCGCCGGCCAGCAGCCCCCAGCCCGGCGGCGTGCGGAACAGGTACTGCGGATGCATGGTCAGCACCCCGCGCGAGAAGTGCGAGGTGACGATGTGCTTCAGGTTCGGGACCGGTCGCTCGGGCGTGATCGTGATGTCGTCCTGGCTCGGCCCGCCGTTCCACTCGGCGGTGAAGGTGATCGGGCAGAGGATCTCCCAGCCCGTGGTGTTGGCCATGGTGAGCGGCAGGCAGCGGTAGGGGTGCCGGCTGGCGAAGGCGTCCATCCAGTTGCGCGACTGGCGACCGGGCACGAGGTCCGGCGGCTGCGGCATCATGGGGTAGCATTCGAGCTCCACGGGCGGTCTCCGGTCTCTGGTCGGGCGAGCCCTTCACCCCTAGCTTCGCCCCATGACCGAAGACAAGCCGACGGCCGACGCTGCCGTTCTCCCCGCTCCCGCCTTCGACCGCGACCGCCTGCTGGCCTGGCTCGCGCAACACGACATCCCGCACGTCACCCACGACCACCCGGCCGTCTTCCGGGTCGATGAGGGACACGAGCTCAAGGCGGCCATGCCCGGCGCCCACACCAAGAACCTGTTCCTCAAGGACAAGAAGGGGAAGCTGTGGCTGATCTCGGCGCGGCAGGACACGGTGGTGGATCTGAAGCGCGCCGACAAATGGATCGGCGCGGCCCGCCTGTCCTTCGGCAACGAGACCCTCCTGTGGGAGACCCTCGGCGTCCGCCCCGGCTCGGTCACCGCCCTCGGCCTGATCAACGACCCCGACCACCGCGTGACCTTCATCCTCGACAAGGCCCTGTGGGACGCGGACATCGTCAACTTCCACCCCCTGACCAACACGGCGACCACGGCGCTGGGGCAGGCCGATTTCCGGCGCTTCCTGCAGCTGCTGGGGCGGGAGCCGGTGGTGGTGGATTTCGGCGTCTTGGGCTGAGGTCCGCTCAGATCAGCGGCGCGGCGATCCAGTCGGCCATGAGCTGGAACGGGGCCGTGGAGAAGGCGAACACCTCGATGCAATGGACCGTGATCATGGCCCCGACTGCGTAGAGATATACCGGATGAAGTCCGCGCCCCGCCCGCAGGTCCGCGGCGATCGCCAGGAGGATGAGCGAGTCCGCCAGCAACAGCGAATAGAAGAGGACCGGATTCTCGACCGCCGGAAAATAGTGCCGGAACCGGAACCAGGCGGGGCCGAGCGCCCCGATCAAGGCCAGCAACATCAGCCGCTTGTGGGTCTCCGGCCGTCGCCTGAACAGGATCGCGGCGACCACCAGACTGGTGAAGACTATCATCTCAAGCAGGATCACCAGCAGTTCGCTGTTGGCCTGAGCGACCGCGCCGCCGGCGGCGATCCTGCGGCTGGCGAGCACGCCGATGACCAGCGTCGAGGACACCACCCCCGCGGCGAGAGCGAGACCGACCCAGCCCAGCCG
>JANJTI010000131.1 GCA_024711185.1 Brevundimonas sp.
CAAGGCCCGCGACCACGGTGCGCTGGCCGGTCGGACTGTCGTCCAGATAGATCGGGCCGATCTCGAACAGGGCCGCGTCCGGATAGCCGCGCGCGGCGTTGCGCGCCGCCGCCTGGATCAGGTTCGGCAGGGCCGAGGGCCGCATGCAGTCGAGGTCGGCCGCGATGGGGTTCTCCAGCACCAGCCGCTCACCGCCGCCGCCGAACAGGGCCGCGGTGGCCTGTTTGGTGAAGGACCAGGTGACGGCCTCGGCATAGCCCATGGCCGCCAGGGCGCGACGGGCGGCGCGCACCCGCGCCTGGCGCGGGTTCAGCACGCCCCGGGCCGGCGCACCGAGGTCGGGCAGCGGGGTGGACGGCAGCTCGCCGTAGCCCTCGATGCGGGCGATCTCCTCGACGAGGTCAGCCGCGCCCTCGACGTCGCGCCGCCACGACGGGGGGGTGACGGTCCATGGCGCGCCGCGCGCCACGCCGAAGCCGAGGGCGGTCAGAATCGCCTCGATGCGGTCGTCCGTCAGCGTCAGGCCGGTCAGGGCGGCCACCCGGGCCGGATCGAAACCGACCGGAGCCGGCGCGGCGGGGGCCTCGCCCGCCACCACCATCTCCGACGCCTCGCCGCCGCACAGGTCGAGGATCAGCCGCGTCGCCAGCTCCAGACCCGGCGCGACCGAGGCGGGATCCACGCCCCGGGCGAAGCGGTACTGGGCGTCGGAATTCAGGTTCAGCGTCCGCCCCGTCTGGGCGGTGACGATCGGGTCGAACCAGGCGCACTCGACGAAGACGTCGACGGTCTCGTCCGAGCAGCCGGTCGACTCGCCGCCCATCACCCCGCCCAGGCCGATGGGCCGCTCGCCGGCGGCGTCGGCGACGACGCACATCGTGGGGTCGACCGCATAGGTCTTGCCGTCCAGGGCGATCAGATGCTCCGGCGTGCCGGCCGCGATGCCCTCGGCCGCCCCGGAGGTCTGCCCGCCGCGCACGACGATCTCGCTCCCGACCAGTCTGGCCATGTCGTAGACGTGCAGCGGTCGGGCGCGGTCGTAGGAGACGAGGTTGGTGACGTCGACCAGCCGGTTGATGGGCCTCAGTCCGATGGCGGTCAGCCGGTGCTGCAGCCAGTCGGGCGAGGGGCCGTTCTTCACCCCGCGGATCACCCGCCCGGCGAACACCGGGCACATCTCCGGCGCCTCGAGCCGCACCGAGACGGGGCAGGGGAAGGCCCCGGCGACGGGCTCGATCGGGGGCGTCTTCAGCGTCCCGACGCCGGCGGCGGCGAGGTCGCGCGCGATGCCGGCGACGCCCAGCCAGTCGGGCCGGTTGGGGGTGACCTCGAAGTCGATCACCGGCTCGGCGCCGAACACCCCGGCGGCGGGCTGGCCGACCTGCAGGTCGTCGGGCAGTTCAAGGATGCCGTCGCTTTCGGACGAGAGCTGCAGCTCGGCGGCCGAGCACAGCATGCCGTGCGAGACGACGCCGCGCACCGGCTTCTCGACCAGGGTCACGCCCAGTCCGGGGACAAAGGCCCCGATCGGCGCGTAGATGGTGGTCAGGCCGGCGCGCGCGTTCGGAGCGCCGCAGACGATCTCCTTCATCCCGTCCACCGTGTCGACCTGGCAGACCTGCAGCCGGTCTGCGTTCGGGTGGCGCCCGGCCGCGACGATGCGCGCCACCGTGAACGGGGCCAGCGCCGCAACGGGATCGTGAACCTCCTCGACCTCGAGGCCGGCCATGGTCATGGCCTCGGCCACGGCGTCGACCTCCGCCGTGGTGTCGAGGTGTTCCTTCAGCCAGGAGAGGGTGAATTTCACGCGTTCGAGCCTTCGGCCAGGCTGGACAGCGACCTGACGCCCGCCAGCTCCTCCAGCAGTTCGTCCGAACCGGTGAACCCCACCTGGGCGAAGCGGCAGCGCACGAAGCGGCAGTTGGACATGCCGATCACCCCGGCCAGCTTCTCGCGGCTCACCGGCCGGTAGAGCAGGTTGCGCATGTCCGACGTCGCGCCCATGGCGCAGCTGTCGAAGGTGGTGCCGTTCATCACCGCCAGGACCGCCGGTCCCTCGATCAGGCAGTCGGTAAAGGTCTTGCCGTCGATGACGGTCTGGCCGGCGTTCCAGTGCTGCACCGCCAGCGACGGCAGCCACACCGCCTCCTTCTCGAAGCTGGTGCGGGCCACCAGGGCGCGGCCGGCGGCTTCCTCGGCGGACATGGTTTCAGGCGTGTCGGTCATGGGGAGTCCTCGATTCGGTTCGCGCTCAGTCGACGGTCCGGACCTGCTCGACCAGGGCCTGCAGCAGCTCGTCGCTTCCGGTGATGCCGAGCGAGAAGAACTGGCAGTTCCTGAAGGTGCAGTCGCGCACGGGAATGGCGCCGATCGCCGTCTTGCCGTTCAGCGAACGGAACAGCATGCCGCGCATGTCGCCCCCGGTGGGACCGAAGTTGACGCCCTCGAAGTGCGTGCCTTCCAGCACCAGCATCAGCGCCGGACCCTCGATGGTGCAGTCGGTGAAGGTGCGCCCCTCCAGGGTCGCCCCGCCGCCGGCGGTGACGCTGGCGCGGTAGAGATCGAACAGGGTGAAGCGCCCGCCGGCGATCTCCTTCGCCAGCGGGTCCAGCTGGCGCGTCTCGACGGGGGCGGCCGGAGTGTCGGTCATCAGGAGAGTCCGCTGGCGGGGTTGGGGGCCTGGAAGGCCGAGAAGCCGTAGTGGGCCAGCCACCGCGTGTCGGCCTCGAACATGGGACGCAGGTCGGGGATGCCGTACTTCAGCATCGCCAGGCGGTCGACGCCCATGCCGAATGCGAAGCCCTGGTGCTCGTCCGGGTCGATGCCGCAGTTGCGCAGCACGTTGGGGTGCACCATCCCGCAGCCGAGGATCTCCATCCAGCTGTCGCCCTGGTTCAGCTTCAGCTCGCCGCCGGAGCGGTCGCAGCGGATGTCCATCTCGGCCGACGGCTCGGTGAACGGGAAGTGGTGCGGCCGGAAGCGGGCGTGCACGTCGTCGACCTCGAAGAAGCGGGCGACAAAGGTCTCCAGCGTCCACTTCAGGTGACCCATGTGGATGCCGCGGTCGATCACCAGGCCCTCGACCTGGTGGAACATCGGCGTGTGGGTGGCGTCGGAGTCCTTCCGGAAGGTCCGTCCGGGGGCGATGATCCGGATCGG
>JANJTI010000175.1 GCA_024711185.1 Brevundimonas sp.
ATGGCGAAGGCCGGCGTGCCGTCTGGGGCCATGACGATGACGCCGCCGTCGCCGCCGATCGAGCCGACGTCGGCGATTTCCGCATCGGCCGCCGCCTGCACGGCGGCCCCGGCCCGGGTGCGGAAGCAGATGTCCCGCGCGACTGTCGAGCGAATGAAATACTCGCCCGAACCGGTCGCCGACACGGCGCAGCCGTCGGCGTTGGAGGCGTAGGTGCCCGCGCCGATCACCGGCACGTCGCCAACCCGGCCCCAGCGCTTGGCCGTCATGCCGCCGGTCGAGGTGCCCGCCGCCAGCCGGCCCTGGCTGTCGAGGGCGACCGCGCCGACGGTTCCGAACTTGCGCTCGTTCAGCGGGGACGCGGCCCCGTCCAGCGCCGCCTGCGGGACCGGCGCGCCCTCCGGCCGGTGGGGGATCGGCTGGCCGGCGTCGGTCAGGGCCCGCACCAGCCCCTGCCAGCGCCGCTCGGTGAAGAAGAAGGACGGCGCAACCTGCTCCAGTCCCACCGAGGCGGCGAAGCTCTCCGCCCCCTCGCCGATCAGCATGACGTGCGGCGACTGCTCCATGACCGCGCGGGCGGCGGCGATCGGATGGCGGGTGCGGGTCAGGCCGGCGACGGCGCCGGCCTGCAGGTTCGAGCCGTCCATCACGGCCGCGTCCAGCTCGTTGCGCCCGGCGGCGGTGAAGACCGCGCCGCGGCCGGCGTTGAACAGCGGATCGTCCTCCATCACCTCGACCGCCGCCTGAACCGCGTCCAGCGCCGCGCCGCCGTTCGCCAGCACCGCCGAGCCGGCCTCCAGCGCGCGGTGCAGCGCCGCGCGGTAGGCGGCGTCCTGCTCGGGGCTCAGGCTGTCGCGCTCGATCACCCCGGCGCCGCCGTGAATGGCGAAGGACCAGCGCGGCGCGTCCTGGGCGGCGGCGGGCGCGGCGAGGAGGGCCGAGCAGACGGCGCCGACGAGCCAAGGGTTCATTGGCAGAGCTCCATTTTCACGCTATGTTCCGCCCATGTCAGAAGTGACCGACATCGTCGTTCCGGTGCTTCAGAAAATCCAGGCGCAGCTTGGACGGGTCGAAACCGACCTCGTCAACATCAAGGAAGACATGCACCACATCCAGGTGCGGCTGACCGGACTGGAGGCCAATGTGAACGGCCTGAACCGCCGGATCGACCATTTCGACCACCGGCTCGGCCGGATCGAACGCCGGCTGGACCTCGTCGAAGTCTGAGCGCGGTTGCGGACCCCGCCGCCCCCCGACGTTCACGCCAAATTACCCTTAACCCTTGTCCGGCTTTCGCCGCCGTGCTGCTTATGCGCCTTCGCGCGTCAGGTGGGGCGCAGAGTCACAGGGAGTAAGCCGTTGAACCGAACGGTCGCAGGGGGCGCGCGAGGCGCGTCTGACGGGCTTCGAGCCCGCCAAGGGGGAGTCCGGGCATGAACATCGTCATCATCGTCGGTCTGATCGTCACCGCCCTTACGGGAATCCCGGTGCTGATGCAGATCCTGAAGAACCACCCGAAAGGGCTGATCATCCTGTTCTTCGCCGAGATGTGGGAGCGCTTCTCCTACTACGGCATGCGCGGGATCCTGATCTTCTATCTGACCCAGCACTTCCTGTTCGACGATGCTCTCGCCTCGTCCACCTACGGCTCCTACACCTCGCTGGTCTACCTGCTGCCGCTGGTCGGCGGCATCCTCGCGGACCGCTACATCGGCACCCGCAAGGCCATCGCCTTCGGCGCCCTGCTGCTGGTCGCCGGTCACGGGCTGATGGCCTACGAGGGCCGTCCGGCCACCGAGACCCTGACCTTTGCGGGGACCCAGTACGAGGTCGTCAGCGAGGGCCGCGGCGCCGCTCGAGAAGTCGGCATCATGGTCGACGGCCAGCGCTACGGCTTCGGTCCCGCCGAGGGCGGCGGCCTGGCTCTGACGGACCTGCCGGCGGGCGCCTCCCTGCCCGCCGTGCTGCCGGCCGGCGAATATGTGATGACGGCCACTCGCGACATGAGCGGAGTCAACGTCTTCTATCTCGCCATCTCGCTGATCATCATGGGGGTCGGCTTCCTGAAGCCGAACATCTCGACCATCGTCGGCCAGCTGTATCCGCAGGGCGATCCGCGGCGGGATTCCGGCTTCACCCTCTACTATTACGGCATCAATCTCGGCGCCTTCTGGGCGGCGGTCCTGTGTGGCTATCTCGGGCAGACCGTAGGCTGGTGGGCCGGCTTCGGCCTCGCCGGCGTCGGCATGGCGCTCGGCTTCGTGGTCTTCGTGCTGGGCAAGCCGCTGCTGCAGGGCAACGGCGAGCCGCCGAACCCCGAGCTGATCAAGCGTCCGCTGTTCGGGCCGGTCAACCGCGAGTGGCTGATCTACATCCTCGCCGTCCTTGGCGTCGGCATCGTCTGGTTCATGGTCCAGCGCAACGCCCTCGTCGGCACGGTGCTCGGCATCTCGACGCTCCTGTCGCTCATCGCCATCGCCTGGATCATCGCCTTTGTCTGCAAGACCTGGGTCCAGCGTCAGCGCATGATGCTGGCCGTGGTGCTGATCTTCGGCGCCGTGGTGTTCTTCACCCTGTTCGAACAGGCCGGCACCTCGCTGAACCTGTTCGCCGACCGGAACGTCGATCTGACCATCACCCCGGTTGCGATGCAGTTCCTCGGCATCACCATCGGCACGCCGGCCCAACTGGCCGCGGCGGGCATCACGCCGTCGGGCTTCTGGATCGACGCGACCATCACGGCCGCGCAGGTGCAGTCGTTCAACGCCGGCTTCATCCTGATCTTCGCCCCGATCTTCGCGGCGATGTGGGCGTGGCTGGCCTCGAAGAAGATGGACCCCAACCCGACCATGAAGTTCGGTCTCGGCCTCGTCCAGGTCGGCCTCGGCTTCCTGGTGGTGGTCTGGGCCGCCGGTTCGGGCATGGTCGACAGCGCCTTCCAGATGCCGCTGATCATGCTGGCCCTGCTGTACATGCTGCACACCACCGGCGAGCTGTTCCTGTCGCCGGTGGGCCTGTCGGAGATCACCAAGCTGTCGCTGGCGTCGGTGGTCAGCTTCATGATGGCGGTGTGGTTCCTGGCCAGCTCGATCGCCCAGTACGTCGGCGGCTACATCGCCGGTCTGATGGGCACCGAAACCGTCGGCGGGCAGGTGCTCGACCCGGCCGGGGCCCTGCAGACCTCGCTCGCCGGCTTCGATTCGCTCGGCAAGTGGGGCGTCGGCATCGGCGTGGCCTTCATCCTGATCAGCTTCTTCATCAAGGGCTGGTCGCACGGGGCCAACGACGGCGACAACCATCCGGGACCGGACCTGACCGACCGCGGTCAGGAGGACGGCAACGTCGCCCGGCCGCACGCCAGCACGCCGGCCTGATCGCCGCACACGGCTGACACGGGAAGGGCGGAGCCGCGAGGCTCCGCCCTTCTTGCATTGCATCGGGGCCTGTGGCCTCCGCCCTTTTAAGGGCTTGGGGCGGCCCCGGGCGGGAGCCGCCCCAAGGGCGCGGAGCGACAGGGGAGGCCGGTTTCCGCGCCTTCCTCCCCGCCCGGGACGACGGGCGGGGAAGTCCGTCAGAAAGTCTTCCGCAGGCGCAGCGACCAGAAGGTGCGGGGGTCGATGTAGCGGTTCTCGACGAAGGCGATCGGGCGCGCCGGGGTGCGATCGGCGTAGACGGTCCGCTCGACCTCGAAGTCGTTCCACACGTTCACCTGGGCGCGCAGCGACAGGGTCGCCGTCGGCTTGTACTCGGTCCAGAGCTCGAAATAGTCCGAGCCGCGGAAGCCCGAGGTCTGGTCCGGATCGTAGCGGAACTGGTGCAGGCTCTCGATGTAGGCCCCGCCCCACTGCAGCTTCCAAGACGGGATGTCCTGCTGGATGGTGAAGATCGGCTGCGACGGCCGGACGCCCGAAATGGCCCGGGTTTCGCCCGTCGTCGGATCGGTGACCTCGGTATGGTTCCAGGTGTTGCGGAAGCCCAGCTTCCCCCCCGAGAAGCCGAAACGGTCCATCGGCACCAGGATGTTGACCGCCAGCTGATCCAGCGTCCCGTCGCCGATGTTGCCGACAGCGGACAGGCCCCGGTCGAGCGGCAGCACGTCGATGGCGTCGACGATCTCGTCATGGCGGTAGCCGATGGAGACGATGCCGTCGGTCCAGAAGCGGCGCTCGTAGGTGATCTCGCTGATCCAGCGCTGCTCCGGCTCCAGATCGGCGTTGCCGCCCTGCACCCGGTCGTCATCGAGGTCGGCCGAGGCGGCGAAGTCGCCGAAGTCCAGCTGGCCCACCTCGCGCTCGAAGCGGAATCGGAACTGGTTGTTCGGCATGGGCGTCCAGGTCGCCAGCAGACGCGGCTTGGCGAAGAAGAAGCTCTTCTCCTGATCGGCGTCCCCCGACTGGCTGATGGTCGAGGCCTCCAGCCGCAGGCCGCCCTCGAGGGTCAGGTCGTCGCGAATGCGCCAGGTGCCCTTGCCGAACGCCTCGCCGCGCAACTCCTCGACCTTGACCGAGGCGGAGGGCAGCGGCACCGGCGTCCCGCCCACCGAGAAGGCCTGTTCGGTCTCCAGCATGTTGTAGGCCACCTCGCCTCCGGCCTCGAACGTCAGGGCCGGTGAGCGCTCGAAGCGGACCAGGTTCCGGAAAATGGTCTCGGAAGAGTTTCCCTCCGAGACGAAGCGCTGTTCCGGCCGATCGACGCCATCGACGCGGTCGCGCGACAGGGAGACGGATTCGAAGTCGTTGAACTGGTGGATGAAGCGGGTCTCGAGATTGAACCGGGGGCTCAGGGGCCGCGTGTAGACGACGCCGAATTCTCCGCCGGAGCCGTCGTTGTCGAACAGATTCTCGCGCCGGACCGTGGGGCCGGTCTGAAGAGAGACGGAGTGGTAGTCGTTGACCCCGTAGCGGGCGGTCAGGTCGATCTTGCCGCCGATCAGCGGGGTGGCGAAGTTGCCCCGGATCGAGGTGCCGCCGCCGTACTGGTCGTTCCAGTAGTCCTCGGTGCGGATGATCGCGCCCGCGCCGTCGCGGCGCACCACCGGGCCCATGCCGTTGGCGTCGCTCATCGACATGCCGTCGCTGAGGGTGACGCCCCAGGTTCGCTCGCCCTCGCGGGCGGTGAACTGATAGCTGCCGCCGTAGAGGTTCTGCCCGCCCTCGAACAGGGCCGCGTTGGCGGTGAAGATCGACTGGCGGCTGGATTCCCGCCGCGTGATGACGTTCACCACCACGGCGTAACCCTGCATGTCGATGCCCGGGGCGCCGCCGCGAATCAGCTCGATCCGTTCGACCTGGCTGGCGAGGGTGCGGCTCAGCACGGCCGATCCGGTGTCGTTCTTGGAGGCCGGACGGGCGCCGTTGACGAGGACGTTTCCGACCGAGCCCTCGAAGCCGCGGCTGCCGTCGCCGTCGACGACGCTGAAGCCGGGCACCCGGTTGACCATGTCCAGAGCCGTGTTCGGGCGCTGGTCGGCGAAGAAGTCGGGGGTGAAGACCAGCACGCCCTGCTGGCCCGCCTCGGCCTGCGGGGCGGCGGCGGGGGGCGTCTGGGCCGCAGCCGCGCCGGCGCCGAGGAACAGGGCCGTGGTCGCCAGCAGGATGGTCTTGGTCATTGCAGGTCTTCCCCTCGTCGTTGTGACGAGAGGTGTGACCGCGTGTCGCGCCCGTCTCCAGTTACAAGGTGGACAGGTGGATTAAATCGGAGACAGCATTACGGACATGTCATGTTTGTGTTCTGATTTCGCCTGACTAATACTTGGGGGTGATCTTTTTGTTGGGCAGTCCCGTGAAAATTGTCGTCGCCCTCTTCTCCCTGGCCTTGGCCCTGGCTCCTGCCGCCTCTGCGCAGGAGGCCGCGCCGACGATGGACCCCGGGGCAGCCCTGGCGACCGATCTGGGCGAGGTGGTGGTCACGGCGAGACGGGCCGGCGCGCCGATGTGGACGGTCGAGCGCGGAGGCGCCGTCGTCATCCTGGTCGGCTCCATCGAGGGGGTGCCGCGCGACCATCCCTGGCGGCCCGAGGCGCTCGAGGCGGCGACGCGCCGCTCGCAGCGCATTCTCTATCCCATGGAGGCGCGGGCCTCCGCCGCCGACGTGCTGCGGCTGGTCTGGCGCATCCGGACCATCGCGCGCCTGCCGACGGGCCGCACGGTCGCCGACTACGTCTCGCCCGAGATGATGGCCCGGCTGGAGCGGCTGAAGGCGGACGAGCGCTCCGACCGCTGGAAGACCGAAAGCCTCGTCGGTCTCAGCCTCGACCTGCTCCGCGACGCCGGGCGCGAGCGCCGGACCCGCGGCGCGCCGGCGGTGGTGCGCGAGGCCGCTCGCCGCGCCCGTGTTTCCGGCGAGCCGGTCGGCCTGGTGCGCGGCGACGACCTGGTCGACAATCTGATCACCCTGCCTCCGGAAACCTACCTGCCGTGTCTGGAGGCCGCGGTCGGCGCGGCCGAGGCGGGACCTGCGGCCGCTCGCCAGCGGATCGACGACTGGAGCCGCCTGCGGGCGCCCGAGGTGCTCGACAACCCCCTCGACCAGGCGCTGAACCTGTGCTGGCCCAGCGGCGACCCGGAGATCGCGCCGGCGCTTCGAACGCGCTGGAGCGCAGCGGTCCGGGACGCCCTCGACCAGCCGGGCGTCACCCTCGCGGTGGCTCCCCTGAGAGTCCTGGCCGAGCCCGGCGGAGTGCTCGACCAGCTGGAAGCCGAAGGCCTCGATCCGTCCGGACCGGCCTGGCGACGGGACCAGAGGTAGGGTCAGACCGCCGTGCCGCCCACCGTCAGACCGCCCATCTTCAGGCTGGGCTGGCCGATGCCGACCGGGACGCCCTGGCCGGCCTTGCCGCAGACGCCGACCCCCGGGTCGAAGGCGAAGTCGTCCCCGATCATCTCGATCTTCGTCAGGGCGGTCGCGCCGTCGCCGATCAGGGTCGCGCCGCGGACGGGGGCGGTGATCTTCCCGTCCTCGATCAGGTAAGCCTCGGTGCACTGGAAGACGAACTTGCCGTTGGTGATGTCCACCTGACCGCCGCCGAAGTTGGCCGCGTAGAGGCCCCGCTTCGTCGAGGCGATCATGTCCGCGCGGGAGCCGTTGCCGCCCTCCATGAAGGTGTTGGTCATGCGGGGCATGGGCATGTGGGCGAAGGATTGCCGCCTTCCGTTGCCGGTAGCGCGGGCGCCCAGCTGGCGCGCGGAGAGGCGGTCGTGCATCAGCCCGACCATGATCCCGTCCTCGATCAGCACGGTGCGCGAGGTCGGGGTGCCCTCGTCATCGACGGTCAGCGAGCCGCGTCGGCCGGCGATGGAGCCGTCGTCCACCACGGTCACGCCCGGAGCGGCCACCCTCTGTCCCATCCTGCCGGTGAACACCGAAGAGCCCTTGCGGTGGAAATCGCCCTCGAAGCCATGGCCGATGGCCTCGTGCAGCAGCACGCCGGGCCAGCCGGCGCCCAGCACCACGTCCATTTCGCCGCCGGGGCAGTCGACGGCGTCCAGATTGACCAGCGCCTGACGCAGCGCCTCGTCGACCTGGCCCTGCCAGCGGTCGGGCGCGATCCAGGTCTCGAAGCCCGCCCGGCCGCCCGCGCCGGCCGAGGCGCTTTCGCGACGTCCGTCGCGCTCGACCGTCACCGAGACGTTCAGCCGCACCAGCGGCCGGAGATCGCGCACCAGTCGCCCGTCGCCGCGGAGGATCTCGATCTGCCGCCGCTCCCCGGTCAGCGAGGCCGAGACCTGCACCACGCGCGGATCGCGGGCGCGGGCCCATGCGTCGATCTCGGAGAGCAGGGCGATCTTGTCGGCGAAGGGCGGGGAGGCGAGGGGATCGACCTCGTCGTAAAGCTTGCGGTTGGTCGCCGCGGGCGCCCCGGCGA
>JANJTI010000208.1 GCA_024711185.1 Brevundimonas sp.
CTGAGGCCACCTTGGCATAGTCACCGACGGTGATGTTGCCCAGCACCTTGGCCCCGGCCCCCAGCAGCACGCCCTTGCCGATCTTGGGATGACGATCGCCGCGGCTGGCCCCGGTTCCCCCCAGGGTGACGGCGTGCAGCATCGACACCTCGTCACCGACCACCGCCGTCTCGCCGATGACGATGCCCGTGCCGTGGTCGAGGAACAGGCCCGAGCCCAGCCGGGCCGCCGGGTGGATGTCGATCTGGAACAGTTCCGACATGCGGCTCTGCAGGTGGAAGGCCAGGGTGTCGCGCCCCTGATTCCACAGCCAGTGCGCCACCCGGTGCCCCTGCAGCGCCTGGAAGCCCTTGAAATAGAGGAAGGGCTGCAGCAGCGAGCGGATCGCCGGATCCCGCTCGGCCACGGCCTGCAGGTCGGCCTCGGCCGCCGCCACGATGGCCGGCTCGGCGTCGTAGGCGTCGCGGCAGATCTCGCGCACCGACATGGCCCCCAGCTCCGCGTCGCCCAGCTTGCGGGCGATCTGGAAGCTCAGCGCCGCCGACAGGTCGCCATGCGACAGGATCACCGCGTTCATCTGCGAGGCGAGGTGCGGCTCCGCGCGCGCCGCCGCCTCGGCCGCCTCGCGCAGCTGCGACCAGACATCCGTCCGGGCGGCGACGATTTCCAGCTTCGGCATCGGCGGCTCCATCAGGCGGCGATCATACGCTGGCCAGCATGGCCTTCGCCAGTTCGGGCGGAAGCTCGCCCTCGCGCGCCATATGGTAGGCCCTGAGCGCCGTCGCCAGCGTGAACATGTCCCGGATCGCCCCGCGCCCGATCTCGCGCAGCAGGTCGCCGAAGGGCACGCGGGCGATGCGCAGCGCCTCGGTCGGGTCCAGCTCCCCCGTCGCCGGAGACAGGTCCCAGGCCAGCCAGGCGATGGCCCGCTCGTCGGTGATCGAATTGGCCATTTCCGCCTTGTACGCCTCGCGCCACGTCGCGGCCTGCAGCCCCGCCTCCTCGGCCAGCTCCCGCTGAATCCCCGCCAGCGGGTCCTCGTCGAACGGCGCCCCGCCCTCGGGCATCTCCCACGACCAGTTCATCAGGGCGAAGCGCTGCTGGCCGACCAGCGTCACCGTCCCGTCCTCGTGCAGGGGCAGCACGCCGACCGACAGGTTCTTCGGCCGCATCACCACATAGTCGGACTGGTGTCCGGTTGGCGCGACCGCGTCCTGGCGGGTCAGCCGCATCCACGGATTCTCGAACAGCAGCTCGACCTCGCCCACGCCCCGCCACGGCGGCGGCCGGTCGCTGCCGTCGTCCCAGGCCGGGGTGGGGCGGTCGGCGTCGAAGGCGGTGCGCGAGTCGGTCATGGGCCGGGTATGGCGCAGCAGCGGCCGCGGCACTAGCTAGGCGGCATGACTGACGCCGCTCTGGGCGCCTCCCTGCCCCTCCCCGTCCCATCGCCCGAGCTCGAGCGCCGGCTGGCCCTGCGGCGCTCAGCGCCGGCGCAGGCGCTCGGCGCGCCCGGCCCCTCGACGGCCGAGATCGAGCGCATCCTGACGCTCGGCGCCCGCACCCCGGACCACGGCAAACTGTTCCCGTGGCGCTTCGTGGTCATGGGCCCGCAGGGTCGCGCCGATCTCGCCCGCCGCCTTGAGCCCCTTGCCGCCCGCCAGCCCGACCCGGGCAAGGCGGCGAAGGTGCTGAGCAAGCTGACCTGCCCGCCCCTGACCATTCTCGTGGTCTCCGCCCCCGTCCCGAGCCTCAAGGTGCCGGAGTGGGAGCAGCGCCTCTCCGCCGGCGCCGTGTGCATGAACCTCGAGCACGCCGCCAACGCCCTCGGCTATTCAGCCAGCTGGATCACCGACTGGTACAGCTACGACCCCGCCGCCCTCGCCCTGCTTGGCCTCTCGGGCGCGGAGCAGGTGGCCGGCTTCATCCACATCGGAACCCTGGCCGAGCCGCCGCTGGAGCGCCCGCGGCCGGATCTGGCGTCGCGGACGACCTACCAGGCCTGAGCCAGGGTCGCCTCGGCCGACAGCCCCGTCGCCACCGCCAGCGCCAGCGTCACCGCCACCAGGGCGGCGAACAGCAAGCCTTCGGTGCGATCGCGGAACGGGCGCATGGCGGGAGCATGCGCGGATTCGCCTTACCCGACGATTACGCCGCCGCGCCGCCGAAATAGCGCTGGTGCAGCAGCGGCTTGCCCAGCCAGTAGCAGAGCTCAGCCGGCCGCTCGACGTCCCAGACCGCCAGATCGGCCGCCTTGCCGGCCTCGATCGTGCCGATCTCGTTCGCCAGCCCCAGCGCCTTCGCCGCGCCCCGCGTCGCCCCCGCGAGCGCCTCCTCCGGCGTGATCCGGAACTGCACGCAGGCCAGGTTCAGCGCCGCCGTCATCGAGGCCACCGGGGAGGTGCCGGGGTTGCAGTCCGTCGCCACCGCCATCCCCACCCCGTGCCGGCGCAGCAGCTCCACCGGCGGCGCCTGGGTCTCCCTCAGCATCAGGAAGGCTCCCGGCAGCAGCACCGCGACCACGCCGGCCTCGGCCATCGCCCGCACCCCCGCCTCGGTGGTGTGTTCGACGTGGTCCGCCGACAGGGCTCCATACTTCGCCGCCAGCGCCGCCCCGCCGCCGTCGGACAGCTGGTCGGCGTGCAGCTTGACCGGCAGGCCCAGCGCTCGCGCCCTGTCGAACAGCCGCCCCACCTCCTCGACGGAGAAGGCGATCGGCTCGCAATAGGCGTCCACGGCGTCGACCAGCCCCTCGGCGTGGGCCGCCGGCAGGATTTCGTCCACAGCCTTGCCCACATAGGCCCCCCGGTCCGCCCGGTGCTCCGGCGGCACGGCATGCAGGCCCAGGTAGCTGGTCCGCACCCGCACCCCGGCCTCGCGCCCGATCCGCCGGGCGACGCGCAGCATCTTCAGTTCGCTGTCGCGGTCCAGCCCGTAGCCGGACTTGATTTCCACCGTCGTGACCCCGGTCGCCGTCAGCCCCGCCAGTCGCGTCAGGGCGGAGGCGTACAGCGCCTCCTCCGGCGCCGCCCGCGTCGCCGTCATGGTCGAGACGATGCCGCCCCCGGCCCGGGCGATGGCCTCGTACGAGACTCCGTTCAGCCGCTGCTCGAACTCGCCCGAGCGGTCGCCGCCGAACACCAGGTGGGTGTGGCAGTCCACCAGCCCCGGCGTCACCCAGCGCCCGTCCAGCCGATGGGTTTCCACAGGCTTGTGCACAGGCAGGTCGTCGCGCGGGCCGGCCCAGGCGATGCGGCCATCCTCGACCAGGACCGCCCCGTCCTCGATCGCCCCGAACGGCGCGCCGCCCGGCGTCATTGTCGCCAGCCGGCAGTCGGTGAGCAGCAGGTCGCTCATCTCTCCCCGAACCCCGCCAGCAGCTCGCAGAACCAGCGCCCCGCCGTCAGGGAGCCGAGATCGCCCACTTCCAGCGACGGATCGTATTCGGTCAGGTCCACCGCCTTCACCTTCGCATGCGCGCCGACCGCCCGCGTGGCCTCGAAGAAGTCGTGCACGCCCACCCCGCCCGGCCGCGCCCCCGGCGAGGCCGGCCACTGGCTGCGGTCGATGACGTCGATGTCGAAATCAACGTAGATCGCGTCGACCAGCCCCGACAGCCGCTCAAGCTCCTCGGCGACCACCGCCGCCAGCCCGCGCTCGCGGCACTCCCGCGCCGTCCGCACGGAAATGCCCGCCGCCCTCGCCGTCTCGTGGGCGCGCCGGGTGTTGGCGAACGGCGCCAGCCCCAACTGGCTGATCCGCGCGCCGACCAGCCCGTCCTCCAGCAGCGCCCGCACCGGATTGCCGTTGGTCAAGCCCTGGTCCGTGTCCCGCAGGTCGAAATGGGCGTCCAGCGTCAGCAGGCCAACGCGCTCCAGCCCCAGTCCGTGCACCCCGGGCCGGGTGATGGCGTTGTTGCCGCCGGCCAGCACGGTCAAGGCCCGCCCCGCCTGCGCCTTCACGGCGTCCCGCACCGGCGCGAACGCCTCAGCCGGGGCCAGCGCCTTGACGAAGATGTCGCCGGCATCGTGCACCCGCGTCGCGAGCTCCAGCCCGGTCTCGACGTCGTATGTCGAGAACCGCGGCAGCACGGCCCGCAGCGCCTTCGGCCCGAGGTCGCAGCGGCCCGGGGTCAGGGAGCGCTCGTTGACCGCCGCGCCGATCAGCGCGACCGGCGCATCGGGATGGTCGCCGACGAGGTCCGCGACGGAGCGCCAGCCGAGGGCTTCTGAGTCGGTCATGCCCCCTCTTACCCCTCTCCCAGGGGGAGAGGGAGGGGCCCGGCGGCGAAGCCGACGGGAGGGAGTGGGGATTGAGCATCAGCCGGCTGACCTCCGACGCCCACTCCCTCCCACGCACGATCGCGCTTGCGCGCTCTCGCGCGCGGGCCC
>JANJTI010000222.1 GCA_024711185.1 Brevundimonas sp.
CGGCGCCGCCCACGACGGCGCTCTCGGCCGCGCGGCGGAAGGCGTAGCCCGCCAGACCGTCCGCACTGGGCACGAACAGGAGTTCGTAGGCGTCCTCGCCGTTGAGATCGTCGATGGTCGCGAGCTCGGCCCGGCCCCCGAAATCAGACCTCAGCCCTTCGAGTCGTCGCGCATAGAGGCTGGAGGGGTCTTCGCGGCGCCAGGCCTCGCGAAGCGCGTGCCGCCGCACGGAGCGGACGGAAAGGCCATGGCGTTCGGCGACCACGGCGGCGGGAGATCCGGCCTCGTAGTCCGCCCGGGCGGCGGCCCAGGCCTCGGGGGAGCGGCGGGTGTAGGGCGGCGGCGCTGCATCGATCATCCGCCCGATTGTGCGCGCGCCCGCGACGGCGCCGGCGATCCAGGAATCCTTCCGCCCAAGTCTATGAGAATGCGGCGCCTTTCTCGACGAGACGGGCCGGAGATTCCTTGCGCGCGGACGTCGGCAAAGTCACGCCGCAAGAGACAGGCGTTGTTCGGGGCGACGGAAGGTTGGCGGTGGCGGCTGCAACCGTTCGCGTCCCGCCGTCACGAGACTACAGCCGCCCCGCCTCGCGCAGACGGTCGAGCATCCAGGTCCGCGCCGGCGGCAGGGGGCGATCCAGCGGGTGGAAGACGAATTGCTCGAGAAAGTGGCCGGTGAGGTCGAGGCCGGCGCCCACGTCGCCCTCGCGAAGGCCGGCCTGGGCGCCGAGCAGGAAGGGCGGCAGCTTCAGCAGCTTGTCGGCCCAGGGCTCGCCGGCGGCGCGGCTGACGGCGCGGCCGGTTCGCGGGCTGACCCAGACGAGGTCGTCGGTCGAGCCGGTGGCGGCGCAGCGGCTGAGGTCCAGGCCGAAGCCGAGGTCCTCGAGTAGACCGGCCTCGAAGCGCACGAAGATGGCCGGCCAGACCTCGGGCACGGCGAAGGCGCCGATCAGGGCCTCGAAGGCGAGGAAGGCGCCGGGATGCGGTTCGCGCTCGGGAAGCGCCCCCTGCGCCACGGCGGCGGCGGCAGCGAGGCCGGTCAGGGCCAGCGGATCGTCGAACAGGGCCGCCGGCCCCTCCCCCACCGGCTCCAGCCGGGCCGAACCGAGGTGCTCCGAGGTGCGGGCGCGCAGGTCGGCGACGACGCGGGCTCCGGGCTGCAGGAAGGGCTTCATCCGCCGCGAGGCCCCACCTGCCACATAGGCGGCGCGGCGGCCGTGGCTCTCGGTGAGCAGCTCGACGACGGCGCCGGTGTCGCCGTGGGCGCGGGCGGCGAGGACGTAGGCGTCGTCGGTGAAGTCCATGCGGAGGGCCTAGAGCAGGCGGCGGGGGTTGGCCATACGTTCCGGCGGCTCACTCCGCGTCGCGGATGACCTCGACGACCTGACGGGCCCTGTCGTTGGGGACGGCGAAGCTGAGGACGTACTGCTCGATCTTCCAGCCGTCCGCGGTCAGGCGGAGGACGCCGGAGCCTCGGGTCTCGCCGTAGGAGGCGTTGGTCAGCTTTTCGTCGAACCAGGCGATGCAGCGGCAATCGATGGGGGCGATGACGATGGTCCGCTCCGTGGCCGGGTAGGACCAGCCGTTTCCGCGCGCGAAGTGCGGCCCGGCGTAGGCGCGGAACTGGTCCAGCGTCCAGTGCTCGGTCGCGTCGGTGCCGATGAAGCGGGCCTCGGGCGCAAACAGGGCGAAATAGGCGTCGCCGTCGGCGGCGGTCGAGGCGGCGTTCAGCCGGTCGAGCACGGCGGCGACCTCGGCGACGGCGGGATCGGGGGCCTGGACCGACAGGGCGAGGGCGAGGAGCGGCGCGAGCATGGACGCAGCCTAGACCGGCGCCGGCCGCCGGCCTAGTCGCCGCTTTCTGGCACAGGATATGTCTCCGGCCTCAGCACCCGGGCGAGGGCCAGCAGGTTGCGGGCGGCGATGCGGCCGGTGCGGTCGGACCAGTCGTGGGCCTGGTCGGTGTCGGTGTAGTCCGGGCCGGGCCCGGGCCCGAGGTGCCAGTAGGTCCAGCTCTGGCCGGGAATGGTGAAGCCGATGTCGATCAGGGCCTGGCAGACGCTGGCCACGATGTGGTGGGCGCCGTCCTCGTTGCCGGTGACGACCACGCCGGCGACCTTGCCGTAAGCCACCGGCCGGCCGTCGTCGCGGGTCTCGGACAGCATGGCGTCCATCCGCTCGAGAGCGCGCATGCAGACGCTGGAGTGCTGGCCCAGCCAGGTCGGCGTCGCCATGATGAGGATGTCGGCGGCGAGGATGCGGGCGCGGACCGACGGCCAGTCGTCGCCCTCCCCTTCGTCGCTCCGCACCCCCGGCTTGATGTCGAGGTCGACGAGCCGGACCAGTTCGGTCGCCGCCCCGCCCTTCTCCAGCTCGGCCATCACCACCCGGGCCAGCGCCTCGGTGTTCGAGGTCTGCGGCGACGGCTTGAGGGTGCAATTCAGGACCAGGGCCTTCATGGGTCGTCTCCACGGCTGGAGCCGGGCCAATGCCCGCCCCGACCGTAGCGTTCCGCGCCTTTATTTAACCGGACGGTTGACAACGGATGGGGCGAGGCGCATTTAACCTCTCAGTTACATACGAAGCCGTCATGCAGACCGATCCTCTCTCCGCCCAGTTCGCCGCCCTGGCCGACCCGACCCGCCGGGCCATCCTGGCGCGGCTGAGCGAGGGGGAGGCCAGCGTCAACGAACTGGCCGAGCCGTTCGACATCAGCCTGCCGGCGGTGTCGAAGCACCTGAAGGTGCTGGAGAAGGCCGGGCTGATCAGCCGGGGGCGGGAGGCGCAGTGGCGGCCCGCGCGGCTGGAGCCGATGGCGCTGAAGGGCATCGCCGAGTGGATGGAGCACTACCGCCGCTTCTGGGACGCCAGCTTCGACCGACTGGACGCATACCTGAAGAAGATTCAGCAAGGAGACGATCGTGGCCCAAGAAACTGAAGCCAACCCCTGCCACACGGACGGCGTGGCGCACGCCTTCGAACTGGAGCTGCGCCGCACCCTCGACGCCTCGCCGGAGCGGATCTGGAAGGCGTGGATGACGCCGGAGCTGCTGGAGCAGTGGTTCGCGCCGAAGCCGTGGCGCATCTCGGACGTGCGGGTCGACCCGCGGCCGGGCGGAGTGTTCAACTTCGTCATGCACGGACCGGACGGCGAGCGCTTTCCCAACCACGGCGTGTTCCTGGAGGCCGAGCCCGGCCGGCGCTGGACCACGACCGACGCCTTCACCCCGGACTGGAAGCCGGCCGGCCAGCCGTTCATGGTGGCGACCGTCGAACTAACTCCCACCGCCGACGGCAGGACCGAGTACGTGGCCACCGCCCGGCACTGGAACGCCGAGACCATGAAGCAGCACGAGGCCATGGGCTTCCACGAGGGCTGGGGCCAGTGCGCCGACCAGCTGGAGCAGCTGCTGAAGAACAACTGATCCCCCTCCCCGACCGTCGACCGGAGCCAGCCCCATGAGCCACGTCGAAGCCATCGCCGTCCGACCCTCCCTGCACCTGCAGCGCGTCTTCGACGCGCCCCGGGCGCTGGTGTGGAAGGCGTGGACGACGCCCGAGACCGTGGTGCTGTGGCTGGGTCCGGTCGAATGGCCGGCGGTGAGCGTGTCCCAGGACCTGCGCGTCGGCGGCGAATGGCGGGCCTGTCTCCGCTCGCCCGAGACCGGCGAGGATCTTTGGCAGGGCGGGATCTACCGCGAGATCGTCCCGCCCGAACGACTGGTGTTCACCTTCAAATGGGACGACTCCCACGAGGACGGGCCGCCCGTCGACACCCTGGTCACGGTGGAGTTCGCCGAACTCCCCGACGGCCGCACGCGCATGGACTTCACCCACGAGGGGCTGAAGTCGGAGCAGAGCCTGGCCGGGCACCGGCACGGCTGGACCTCCACCTTCGAGCGCCTCGAAGCCTTCCTCGCCGACGACGGAGACAGATGATGAAGATCGTGACCAGCCTGAGCTTCAACGGCCAGTGCCGCGAGGCCTTCGAGTTCTACGCCCGGGTGCTGGGCGGCGAGATCACCGCCGCCATGCCCTATTCCGACGCGCCGCCCGACATGCCGGTGGGCGACAAATACCGCGACTGGCTGATGCATTGCTGGCTGGAGGTCGGCGACCAGGCGATCATGGGCGCCGACATGGACGTCGACTGGGCGCCCAACGTCGACAAGCCCAAGAACGGCTTCGACGTCACCCTGCACACCCGGGAGAGGGGCGAGGCGAAGCGCTGGTTCGAGGCGCTGTCCGAGGGCGGCCGGGTGGTGATGGACTTCCAGGAGACCTTCTGGTCCCCCGGCTACGGCAGCCTGATCGACCGCTTCGGCGTGCCGTGGATGGTCAACACCGTGCCGGAAGGCGCCTGGCGCGGGCCGCCGGAGACCTGACGACGCCGGGGCGGCCATGCCGCCCCCTCCCCACCCTCAAGGAGAACACGCCCATGCGCACGATCCGAACGGCCACCTTCGTCTCGCTGGACGGGGTGATGCAGGCTCCCGGGGGACCGGAGGAGGATCCCGCCGGCGGGTTCCGCTTCGGCGGCTGGGTGTTTCCGCACTGGGACGAGGACCTCGGCCGGCTGATGGATCGGGCCATGGGCGAGAACTACGACCTGCTCCTCGGCCGGCGGACCTACGAGATCTTCGCCGCCTACTGGCCGCACCAGGACGACGACATCGGGCGCGTCTTCAATGCGGTCAACAAGTACGTGGTGGCGAGCCCCGGCACGCCGACGCCGTGGGAGAACAGCCATCTGCTCGCGGGCGATGTGGTCGAGGCGGTGAGGGCGTTGAAGCGGACCGAGGGCCGCGACCTGCTGATCCAGGGCTCGAGCGAGGTCATCCACGCCCTGCTCGCCGCCGACCTGATCGACCAGATGACGCTGCTGACCTTCCCGCTGGTGCTGGGCGAGGGCAAGCGCCTGTTCGACGCGGGCTCGCGGCCGCGCGGCTGGACGCCGCTGGGGGTGGAGGTCACCGGCAAGGGCGTGGTGGTGGGCGCCTACCGTCTGGGCGGCGACGTGCCTACCGGTTCCTTCGCCGGGGAAGAGGTCGGCGAGGCCCGGCAGGCGCGACGGGACCGGTCTGCGGCGGCGGCCTAGCGCGCCAGTTCCGTGGGGAACGGACGGCCGAGCGCCTCGGCCATGGCCTGCTGCGAGATCAGGAAGACCGCATCGCGCTGGTGGTAGTTGTTCGACAGGACGATGACGGTGACGTCGCCGTCCGGCTGGTGCGTGACGAGGTTGCGGAAGCCCGACCAGCTGCCGGTGTGGTAGATCTGGCGATCGAGGAAGTCAGGCCGGACCTGCCGTCCAAGCGCCTTGTCGAACAGGCCCAGCCCCCACAGACGGCGGGGGCTGCCCCGCTCGTCCGGCGTGTCCTCCGGGGCGTGATCGGCGATCATCTGCCGGTAGCTCTCCGGCGACAGGAGATGGCCGCCGTGCAGGGCCCGGTTCCACGCCAGCAGGTCGTCCAGCGTCGAGTAGAGGGCGCCGGCGGCGAAGATGATGCTGAGGTTGGCGTTCGGCTGCGGGCTGGGCGGACCGCCGAGGTTGGCGTAGCCCATGACAACATCCGAGAAGCCGTCGTCGTAGCCGGTGTCGGCCATGCCGAGCGGATCGAAGAAGGCGGTGCGGAGATAGTCCGGGAACCGCTGTCCGCTGGCCTTCTCGACCACGACGCCGAGCAGGTTGTAACCGGCGTTGTTGTAGCGGACCTTCGTGCCGGGCTCGAACTGAAGGCCATACCTCTTTGAGTCTTCAGTGAGTTCCTCGACGCTGGCGGGCGTCACGCGGCGCAGGCCCCAACCGGGACGGGCCATCAGGTCGGGGATGCCGGAGGTGTGGGCGAGAAGGTGCCGGAGCCGGATCGGCGCCCAGGCCGGCGGGCAGTCCTCGATCCACCGGCACAGGGGATCGTCGATCGACAGGGCGCCGTCGTCCTGCAGCCGCAGGATGGCGGCGGCGGTGAACTGCTTGCTGACCGAGGCGAGACGGAAGCGGGAGTTCAGCTGAAGCGGCGCGCCGGTCCGCTGGTCGGCGAAGCCGTGAACCTGGCGGTACAGCACCTCGTCCCCACGGGCGACCAGCACGCCGCCGGTGAACTGGCCCGAGCCGCCCCAGCGGTCCAGTTGACCCTTGAGCTGCGGCAGGGCTTCGACCACGACCACGGGAGGGCGAGGCGGCAAGGGGTCCACAGCCACGCCGGGCGCCGCCGGCCGATTGAGGCTGGCCCAGGCGATCGCCGCCGCGGCGACGGCGGCGACGATGGCCAGCAGGCCGAAGGTCAGCCGGGGATGGTTTCCGGCGCGTCGGGGCACGTGGAACAAGGGATCAGACGTCGTAGTCGAGGCCGAATTGGGCGTAGAGGGCCCGCGAGCCTTGCCATTTCGGATCGACCTTCACGGTCAGGAAGAGGTGCACGGGTCGGTCGAGCAATTCGGTGAGCTCCTCGCGCGCCTTCTGACCGATCCACTTCAGGGTCTGGCCGCCCTTGCCCAGGACGATGGGCCGCTGGCTTTCGCGCTCGACATAGATGGTCTGCTCGATGCGCGCCGAGCCGTCGGGACGATCCTCGAACGAGGTGGTCTCGACGGCCGCCGAATAGGGCAGCTCCTCATGGACGCGCAGGTAGACCTTCTCGCGGGTGATCTCGGCCGCCAGGACGCGCATCGGCACGTCGGCGGACTGGTCCTCTGGATACAGCCATGGGCCTTCGGGCATCAGCTCCGCCAGACGCCGGCCGAGGTCGTCGACGCCGTCGCCCGACAGGGCGGAGATCATGAACACCTCGCTGTAGGCGCCGGTGTCGAACAGCTGCTGCGACAGGGCCAGCAGGGTGTCGCGACGCATGCCGTCGATCTTGTTGAGGGCGAGGATGACCTTCTTTCCGGAGTCCTTCAGCGCCGAGATGATGGTCTCTGTGTCCTCGGCCGAGCGGCGATCGGCGGCGGTCCCCTCCTTGCCCTGGGCCGCGATGTGCGAGGCGGCGTCGACCAGATGCACGACGGCGTCGGCCTCGTCGGCCCCGCCCCAGGCCGAGGCGACCATGGCGCGGTCCAGCCGGCGGCGCGGGCTGAAGATGCCCGGGGTGTCGACCAGCACGATCTGGGCGTCGCCGTACATGGCGATGCCGCGCACCGGAAAGCGCGTCGTCTGGACCTTCTGGGTGACGATCGAGACCTTGGTTCCGGTCAGGCGGTTGACCAGCGTCGACTTGCCCGCGTTGGGAGCACCGATGATGGCGGCGAAGCCGGCCCGCTGGTTCTGGATGTCGGTCAAATCACGCCTTCACGCTGGAGAAGGGCGGTCGCGGCCGCCTTCTCCGCCTCCTGACGCGAACGGCCCTTCGCGGTCAAGGGTTCGTATCCGGCCACGCTGGCCTCGACGGTGAAAGTCGGCGCGTGGTCCGAGCCGGTGCGGTCGACGATGCGGTAGGTCGGCAGCGGCCGGCCATGGCCCAGGGCCCATTCCTGCAGGGCGGACTTGGGATTGGCGAGGGACGGTTTCGCCGGGGCGGCGAACTCGGGCGCCCAGGCGGTCTCGAACACCGCCCGCGCCGCGTCCATGCCGCCATCCAGCCACACGGCGGCGAGGATCGCCTCCATGGCGTCGCCCAGCACGCCTTCGCGGCGACGGCCGCCCTGCTTCGCCTCGCCCGGGGACAATCGCATGGCCGGACCGACGCCGAGGCGTTCGGCCACCCGCGCGCAGGCCGCCTTGTCGACGAGGACGTGCAGGCGGGAGGACATCTCCCCCTCGGCCGCCTCGGGGAAGTCGCGCAACAGGCGGTCGGCGACGAGGAGGCCAAGCACGCGGTCGCCGAGGAACTCTAGACGCTGATTGTCGAGGAACGGCCGTCCGCGGGCGTCGCGCGCCGCCCCCTCCCCCACGCTGGGGTGGGTCAGGGCGCGATCCAGCAGTTCCGGGTCGCGGAAGTCGTGGCCGAGCTGGCGCACCAGCGCAGCGACGGCCTCGGTCCGGCGGTCCGCCATCAGTCGAGGTCGGTGAAGAACCGGCTCGGACGAACCTTGGAGAACCAGCTGACCGGGTTCCACAGCGAGGCGCCCGGCTGCCACGAGAACAGGATGATCTCGGCCTTGCCGATCAGGTTCTCGGCCGGCACCAGACCCACGCCCATCGAGGCGTCGACGCGGCTGTCGACCGAGTTGTCCCGGTTGTCGCCCATCATGAAGTAATGGCCGGCGGGCACTTCAAATACGGGAGTGTCGTCGAGGTCGCGGCCGGGGCCGTAGTCCTGGATGCGGAAGGTGCGTCCGCCCGGCAGGGTCTCTTCGGCCGTGACGATCATCTCGCCGTACATGTTGGTCACGTCCTGGCCGGTGACCACGACGTCGCGCACCGGCGCGCCGTTGATGTGCAGCACATTTTCGATCATCTGCACCCGGTCGCCGGGCAGGCCGACGACGCGCTTGATGTAGTCGGTGCGGTTATCGCGCGGCAGTTTGAAGACCACGACGTCGCCGCGCTCCGGCGCGCTGCCGAAGATGCGGCCCTCGAACACCGGCGGGCTGAACGGGATCGAGTGCTTCGAATAGCCGTACGACCACTTGGAGACGACGATGTAGTCGCCCTCGTAGAGGTTCGGCTCCATCGAGGCGGACGGGATGGTGAAGGGCTGGAACAGCAGGACGCGAAGAACCAGCGCGATCAGCAGGGCGAAGACGATGGTCTTGACGATCTCCCAGCTTTCGCTGCCGCCGCTCTTCCTCGCCTTCTTCCGGGCCTTGCCGCCGCGGGCGTAGACGGGCGTGGCCTCGACATCCTCGAAGGGGGCGTTCCCGGAGTCGCTCCACGCGGGCCGGCGGTCCGCTTCGGCGGCGACGGGAGCCGCAGGTTCCGCCTCGTGGCTGGCATGGGGCGGCGGTTCTTCCGGAGCGGCGGCGGACGCGACGGTCGCGTCGGACGGCGCCTCGGCGGGCTCGCGGACCGGAGCGGGCTCCTGGATGTGGGCTTCAGGCTCGGCGGACACCGCCGGGGCCTCTTGCGGCGCCGGCCCCGCCTCGGAACCGGCCGCCGGAACGGCGCCGTGATCGTCCTCGTGCGGCTTGTGCTCGTCGCTCATCGTGACCGTATCCCCCTGCCGCTGCGCGCGGTCTTTCAGCCGCGAAACGGGTATATCCTGATTAAGCCATCGGCAAGGCTTCGATCACCACGAAGGCGAGTGCGTACGGGTGCTCGTCGCTGAGGGTCAGGTGGATTTGCGCGCGATGTCCGGGCGGCGTCATGCGCTCGAGATGGGCCGCGGCGTTGCCGGTCAGGGCAAGGGTCGGCTGCCCGGAAGGCAGGTTCACCACGCCCATGTCGCGCCAGTAGACGTCGGAGCGCATGCCGGTCCCGAGCGCCTTGGCGCAGGCCTCCTTGGCCGAGAAGCGCTTGGCGTAGCTCCACGCCGGTTCCGGCTTCCGCTCGGACCGGGCGCGCTCCAGCCCGGTGAAGCATCGCTGGCGGAAACGATCGCCAAAACGGTCCAGCGAGCGCTGGATGCGGCGGATATCGGTCAGGTCAGCGCCGACGCCGAGGATCATGCGACCTCCGCGGCGGCGGCGTCCATGGCCGCGCGCATGCGGTGGATGGCCGCCGCGAGGCCCACGAACACCGCCTCGCCGATGAGGAAGTGGCCGATGTTGAGCTCGCGCACCTCGGCGATGGCCATCATCTCGGCGGCGGTGGCGTAGTCGAGGCCGTGGCCGGCGTGGACCTCGAGGCCGAGGTCGGCGGCCCGGGCGGCGGCGGCCTGGAGGCGCTCGAACTCCACGAGGCGGTCGTCGCCGGAGAGGTGGCAGTAGCGGCCGGTGTGGAACTCGACCACCTGCGCCCCGACGGCGGCGGCGGCCTCGACTTGCTCGGGGGATGGCTCGATGAACAGGGAGACGCGGATGCCCGCTTCCGACAGGGCCTGCACAACGGGGGCGATGCGGGCTTCGACGCCGGCGACGGCGAGGCCGCCCTCGGTCGTCACCTCCTCGCGCCGCTCGGGCACGAGGCAGGCGGCGTGCGGCCGGTGCCGCAGGGCGATGGCCAGCATCTCGTCGGTGACCGCCATCTCGAGGTTGAGCGGTTTTCCGGCCT
>JANJTI010000232.1 GCA_024711185.1 Brevundimonas sp.
CTGCGGCGTGCCCGAGGTCGGAGCCCCGTAAGGCGCCGCGCCATAGACCAGCCGGTTCAGCACCGCCGCCGCCAATGGACCCGGTTGGCGGTAGTTCACCCTCAGCGCATTCACCGTCTGAGTGCGGCTGCGCGCCACCTCCGCCTCGGCGAAGTCCGGCCGCTGGACCACGTCCGCCAGCACCGCGCCAACCGCCGCGGCCGAGGCGATCGGGGCCGAAACGAACATCTGGGTGGCGTCCGCTCCGGCTCCGCCGCCGATGTTGGCCCCCAGCGCCTCCAGCGTCCGTGCGATCTCCGGGGCGGAGCGGCCGCCGGCGCCCTGGGTCGCCAGCGCGGCGGTCAGCGTCGCCAGCCCGGAGCGCCGGGCCGGGTCCGCCGCCGCGCCGCCGCCAAGCACCAACTGGGCGTTCATGATCGGCAGATCCGTCGACTTCGCCACGATGACCCTCAGGCCGTTGGACAGGGTGCGCTCCGCCACCGCCGGCGTGACCGCCTCCCGCGCCGCGCCCAGCGGCGGCGGCGCCATGCGCCGGCCCTCCGGCAGCAGTTCGTTCGCCGGCAGCACCGCCGGCGGCACGGTCAGGAAGGTCGGGACCGGGGCCGGGTTGCGCCAGCTGTCCTCCGGCACGCCCTCGGGCCGCGCGCTCTCGTCCTGATAGCGCACCGACACCCGGGCCCGCTCGTCCAGATACGCGCGCGCCACCCGCTGCACGTCCGCCGCAGTCACCCGCTGCACGGCCGCCAGCCGTTCGTCGGCGGCGCGCGGGTCGTTCTGCGACACGATCGACTGACCCAGAATGAAGGCCCGGCCCGAGGCGGTCTCGCGCTGACGCAGCGCCGAGGCGACGATCTCGGTCTTCGCTTCGGCCAGTTCCGCCGCCGTCACCGGCGCGGCGCGCACCCGCTCCAGCTCGGCGTTCAGCGCCGCCTCGACGTCGGGAATGGCCTTGCCCTGCGCCACCGTGGCGCTGACGGTGATGACCCCGTCCTCCTCCATGTCGTTGAAGCCGAAACCGGCGTTGGCGGCCAGCTGGCTCTCGTAGACCAGCGCCTGGTACAGCCGCGAACTCTCGCCGCGCGACATGATCGCCTGCAGCACGTCCAGCGCGGCGGCGTCCGGGTGGTTCGAGGCCACGCCGGGGAAGATCGCGGCCACCGCCGGCAGCGGCACGTTGGGCGCGTAGGCCTCCACCATCCGCGGCTGCGTCCGCGGCGTCTCGACCGGCCGCTCGAATACCGGCGTCGGCCGGTCCGGGTTGCGGATGTCGCCGAAATACTGGTCGACCCAGCGGTCCAGCTCGGCCGGGTCGAAATTGCCCGAGACGATCATCGTGGCGTTGGCCGGGCGATAGTAGGCTTCGTGGAAAGCCCGCGCGTCCTCGATGCGCGCCGAATTCAGTTCCTCCAGCGACCCGATCACGCTGCGCCGGTAGATGCTCTCGTCGAAGCTGTTGTCGCCGATGACGAAGCGCTGCAGCCGGCCGTACGGCGGCGCGTAGACGCGCTGGCGCAGCTCCTCCTGGACGATCGACCGCTCGGTGTCGAACACCTCCTGGTCCACCACCGGCCGGGCCATGCGCTCGGCGTGGGTCCACAACATGGTCTCCAGATACTGCGGCGGCACCGTCTCGTAGTAGTTGGTGAAGTCCTGCCCGGTGGAAGCGTTGCGCGTGCCGCCGGCGTTCTCGACCATGGTCGAGATCTGGCCGTAGGGCAGATTGACCGTCTTGCGGCTGAGGATGTGTTCGAACAGGTGGGCGAAGCCCGAGCGGCCTTCCGGATCGTCCTTGCCGCCGACGTCGTACCACAGGGTCACGGTCACCGTTCCCGCCGTCGGGTCCGGCATGGCGTAGACGTCCAGCCCGTTGGCCAGTTCGCGGTGGGTGAAGGCCAGCGGCGGCACGGCGATGGCCGCGGCCTCCTGGGCGGCGACCGGCGCGGCGGCCATGGGGGCGAGAACGAGGAGCGAGGCGCCGAGCAGGGCGGCGGTGCGGGTCATCATGGCGGCGGTCCCCCGGGGCGGTGATCGGAACAGGCCGCGACCCTGCCAGCCCCCTTTCCGCCGCCCAAGTTACGACCCTGTAATGATGCCCTCGACCTCGACGCGCGTCGGCAGCGACGGCTGCGCGCCCGGGCGCGTCGCCGCCAGCGCCCCCGCGGCGCAGGCGAAGCGCAGCGCCGCCTCCGGATCCATGCCTTCCAGCAGGGCCACGGTGATCGCGCCGACGAAGGCGTCGCCGGCGCCGGTGGCGTCCACGGCCCGGACCCGCGGCGGCGCGGCCTCGGCCACGAGCGTTCCGCGCTGGTACAGGGCTGCGCCCCGCGCCCCGCGGGTCACCACCACCCGGCCGCCGCCGTGGTGCAGGGCGTCGCCGTAGAACTCGGCCTCGCCCTCGTTGACCACGATCAGGTCGGCGCGTCGCAGCAGCAGGTCCGAGACGGGTTGCGCCGGGGCCAGGTTGACGCAGACGAAGTCGGCCGCCCGGCCGACCGCCGCCTCGACGGTGTCGATCGGCAGCTCGAGCTGCAGGATCAGCGGCCCCTCGAGGCGTTGCGGAAGCTGCTCCGGCGCGACCCGGTGATTGGCTCCCGCCGCCACCACGATCTGGTTCTCGCCCGTCGGGTCGACGGCGATCAGGGCCACGCCGGTCGGGGCCTCCGCGTCCGTCGCCACCCCGGCCACGTCCACGTCGTCCGCCACGAGCAGGGCCATGGCCTCCTCGGCCATGGCGTCGCGGCCGACCCGGCCGATCAGCGCCACCTCGGCCCCGAGCCGCTGCGCCGCCAGCGCCTGGTTGGCGCCCTTGCCGCCCGGGTGGCGCGCCAGGGTCGCGCCGGTGACGGTCTCCCCCGCGCGCGGCAGCTTGGGCGCGGCGGCGACGAAGTCCAGGTTGATCGATCCGACGACGGTGATCTTCAAGCGGCGCCTCCGGACGTCAGAACAGGGCCGAGACGCCGCGACCGGCGCCCGGGTCGGCTTCCGGCGGCGCGCCGCCCTCGCCGAGGGTGTAGGTCTGCGCCCGGCTGCGGCCGCCGATCACCGCCACCGGGGCGATGATCTCGGGGGTCAGGCGCATCACCGCGACCGACGCGCCGCCCGGACAGAAGGCGCAGGCCTCGGGATAACGGGCGAACACCATCCGGTTCAGCCGCTCGACCTCGGCGGGGTCGGTCACCTCCGTGACGCGGCCGGCGATCGAGACGCCGACGGTGTCGGCCTCGGCCCCTTCGGGCCGAATCGCGGCCGAGGCGCGGGGATCGACCTGCAGGTTGGCGAACTTCTGGCTGTCGCGGGCGATGACGAAGTACAGCGCCAGCCCGTCATTGACGTAGCCGACGGTGGTCACCTGCGGCCAGCCATCCGGGCGGTTCACCCCGAGGGCCATCAGCCGCGCCGATCCCAGCAGCTCAGCCACCGCCCTGGCGGCGCTTCCGTGGATTGGCGGTACGTCCTTCGCCCCGGTCATCGCGGCCTCCTCTTGTCGCCCGCCGCGCGAACCGCGGCGCGGCTGGACCGGAAGGATAGCCCCGGTCGGGACCGCGCCGCCATCGCGGCCGTCAGAATTTGCGCCCGACGCCCAGCGACACCACCCACGGATCCAGGCCGACGTCGGCTTCCAGCGCGCCGCCGTTGATGGCGGCCTCGGTATCGAACCACACCCGCTTGACGTCGAGATTCAGCGTCCACGGACCGGTCAGGGCGACGTCCGCCCCGGCCTGCAGGGCGTAGCCGAAGCCGTCCTCCAGCTCGACCTCGAAGCCATTCCTGTCCTCGCCCTCGAAGAACATCATGTAGTTGATCCCCGCGCCGACGTAGGGGCTGACGCGCGCCTCGGGCATGGGGCGGTATTGCAGGGTAACCACCGGCGGCAGCACCCAGGTCTCGTGCACCGCCACGTCGGTCGCCCCGCCCTGCGCCCGGATCTCGTGCCGGCTTGCGCCGAGGATCGCCTCGACCGAGACGTGGTCGGTCAGGAAGTAGGTGAACCCCAGGGTCGGCACGACGCTGTCCCCGACATCGACGTTCAGGCCGCTGTCGGCGCCGGCCGCCGTCATGATGGAGTCGTCGGCCTCGCTGGACACCTGCGTCACCCGGCCGGTGACGATCCAGTCGCCCTTGCGCGCCACCTGCCAGCCGGCGTCCTGGGCCGCGGCCCCGCCTGCGCCCGCCAGCGTCATCGCGCCCGCAGCGGCCGCCAGCATCATCCTGGTCTTCATCGTCGTTTTCCACGACGCCATCCGCCGCGACATGCGGCCGGTGCAGGCGTCGGGCGGCTCATCGCGCCGGGCGGGAGAGTCGGCCTTGCGCCAGCGCAAACTTCGCCGTGCCGGCGTGCGTCAGTTTGTCCGGGCGACGGCGGCGGCCGTCAGATCGAACACGCCGCCGGCGTCGACGCGCGTCGCCCAGCGGTGCGGCAGCGACCCGGCCACCGCGGCGCGGAACTCCACCGCCGTATGCCCCCGGGTCAGGTCGCTCTCCGTCTCCACGGCGATGCGGCACGGCTTCAGTTCGAACAGCTCCGGGCGGATCAGCCAAGCCACCGGGCAAGGGTCGTGCACCGGCGGCGCGTTCCAGCCGACGATCTCGCGTTCGACCCGTTGCGAGAAGCGCATCATCGCCGCCGCCGTCTCCGCCGCCGGGGTTCCGGCCGCCGCCACCCGCGCGACCCGCTCGTCCGTGGCCCGCACCTGGTGGGTGACGTCCAGCCCGAACATCGCCGTCTCGCAACCGCTGGCCAGCACCTCGGCCGCCGCCTCGGGATCCGCCCAGACGTTGAACTCGGCCGAGGCGGTGATGTTGCCGCCCTCCGACCGTGCGCCGCCCATGACCGCCACCGGCCCCAGCTGGTCCACCAGCCGCGGCTCTGCGCGCAGCGCCAGGGCCAGGTTGGTCATCGGCCCCAGCACCGCCAGGGCGACCGACCGCGCCGGCCGCTCCATGACCAGCCGCACGATCGCTTCGACCGCGCCCCCGTCGGCGCACCCAGCGGCGGGTTCGAACGGCTCGAGATCGCCAAGCCCCTCGGCGCCGTGGAACTCCCCGGCCCCGGCCGGCTCCCGCCGCAGCGGGTGCGCTGCGCCCATGAACACCGGCACATCCTCGCGTCCGGCGATCTGACGCAGCATTCGCGCGTTCCGCGCCGTCTTCTCCACCGGCACATTGCCGCCCACGGCGGTGATGGCCAGCAACTCCAGCGTCGGCGAGCCGAAGGCCAGCATCAGGGCCACGGCGTCGTCCACGCCCGGGTCGCAGTCGATGATCAGGGATTGTCGCGTCATCCATTCCCAGTGACGCGCGCCGCGTCGCCCGGCAAGCTCAGGCGCACGCCTTCACGCAGGCCGCCGCCAGCACCTCGGCGGAATCGACCAGGGGGACCGCGACGTCGCCCGCCCCGATCAGCAGCGGCACCTCGGTGCAGCCGGCGATCACGGCCTCCGCCCCGGCCGCGACCAGCGCCCCCGCCAGCCGCCGCATCTCGCCCCTTGGCCCGCTCCCGACATCGCCCGCCTTGACCGCGAAGATGGCCGCCATTACCGCGTCCCGGTCCGCCCCCTCCAGCCGCACCGTCTCCTGCCCCCGCTTCGCCAGCGCCTCCGCGTACAGCGCCTCCCCGCCCGGGGTGGCCAGCACCCCGATCCGCCGCGCCCCGCCGGCCGCCGCCGCGTCGGCGGTCTCCGCGATCATGTCGATGAAGGGCAGACCCGAAGCCGCGCGGATCGTCCCCGCGTGGGCGTGCGCCGTGTTGCACGGCATGGCCAGCGCCTCCGCCCCCATGTCGCGCAGCCGGGCCGCCATCTCGCCCAGCATCCGCCCGGCCGCCTCGGGCTCCGTATGCCGGTTCGGCACGTGCGGGTTCAGGTCGACCAGCATGTGGAGGTGATCCTCGTCCCGCGTCGCCGGGGTCAGCGCCTGCACCCGCGTCATGAAGGCCGTCGTCGCCGCCGGCCCCATGCCGCCCAGCACGCCCAGAACCCTGCCCATGAGATCTCCGTCTGCAGCTGCGCCTTGCCAAGCGGCGCTCCGGCCGTCCTTATGCGCGCAAACCACGAGGGGACGCCATGCAGACCGAAGCCGGGGCCGCGACGGCCCTGATCACCAACGACGCCGTCGTCCTGGGCCTTCTGGCCGTCATCCTCGGGGGAGTGTTCTGGGCCTCCAACCTCAGCCACCCGTGGGTCAAGCGGTTCTTCACCGTCATCCCGGCCCTGCTGTTGTGCTACTTCCTGCCCTCGCTGCTGACCACCTTCGGCATTGTGGATCCCGAGACCTCGCGCATCTACTTCATCGCCTCGCGCTTCCTGCTGCCGGCGGCGCTGGTGCTGCTCACCGTCTCGGCCGACCTGCCCGCGGTGGTCGGCCTCGGGCCGAAGGCCCTGATCATGTTCTTCACCGGCACGGTCGGGGTGATGCTTGGCGGGCCGGTCGCCCTGCTGCTGACCAGCTGGGTCGCGCCCGACCTGCTGGGCGCCGGCCCCGAGGCCATCTGGCGGGGCATGTCCACCGTCGCCGGCAGCTGGATCGGCGGCTCGGCCAACCAGACGGCGCTTTACGAGATCTACGCCCCCTCCGCCGACGTCTTCTCGATCTGGATCGCCGTCGACGTGGTCGTCGCCAACGTCTGGATGGCCGTGGTCCTGTGGATCGCCGCCAACCAGCGCAAGATGGACAGGCTGTTCCGCGCCGACGCCACGGCCGTCGACCGCGTGCGCGACAAGGCCGAGGCCTACGAAACCGAACACGCCCGCATCCCGTCGCTGAAGGACCTGATGTTCATCGTGGCGGTGGCCTTCGGCGCCGTCGGCCTGTCGCACGCCGTCGCCGATCCGCTGTCCGCCTGGTTCGGCGCGACCTATCCGTGGGCCCAGCGCCTGTCGTTCGACTCCAGCTTCTTCTGGCTGGTCTTCATCGCCACCATCATCGGCGTGGTCCTGTCCTTCACCCCGGCCCGCAAGCTGCAGGGCCCCGGCGCGGCCAAGGTCGGTTCGGTCTTCGTCTATCTGCTGGTCGCCGCCGTCGGCCTCAACATGAACATCGCCGCCATCCTCGACAGCCCCGTCTACTTCCTGATCGGCGGCGTCTGGATGCTGGTCCACGTGGCCCTGATGTTCGGCATGGCCTTCCTGATCCGCTCGCCCAGCTTCTTCCTCGGCGTCGGCTCCATGGCCAACATCGGCGGCGCCGCCTCGGCCCCCGTCGCCGCCGCCGCCTTCCATCCGTCGCTCGCTCCTGTCGGGGTGCTGCTGGCGGTGGTCGGCTACATCGTCGGCACCGCGGCGGCCTGGTTCACCGGCCTGGTGATGATGCAGATCGCGGCGGGGGCGGGGTAGGGGCCTGCCTCTGCGGGCGCACCGCAACTCTCGTCCTGCGGACCGGGGCGTCTCATCCGGCCCTCCGCATTACCGTGATACTCGGGCTTGACCCGAGGATCAGACCATCCGGGGAGGGGTCGGTCGTTGCACGGGCGCCGCCGGCCAGCCGTCCGCGCGGCGGAGCCTGCCTCTCGCCTCCGATCCTCGGGTCAAGCCCGAGGATGACGGCTGGAGGAGGTCAGGCGCGAACGACCGGAAGGCGCCCTTCTGGAGGTCCGGCATTGGTGGAGAGCGGATGCGGGGTCTACGGCCGTGGGAGTCCGCGGCTCATTGCCGGAGCCTCCGAAAAATCGAAGTCGGAAAACTCGATATGGACCTCTCCGCGGTCCGCCAATCCGTTCGCTGCAACGAGGATGAAGCGATGCACCATATTGGGCATCGTTCCGGAGAACTCATCCCACCAGATCTCGGTCGGGCGATTCTCGACCGCCTGAACAAGAGCATCCTGCCCGTAGGCCACATGCGCGTTCCGGTACGTCAGCTCGGTGTGCCGATATCCGCGCTGGAGATCGCCGGTCAGGAGCCGCAGTCGGAGATCTCCCGCCCCGGCCTCCACCCGATCAACCCAGGCGTCGTTCAACCCGATCGCAGTAGCAAATCGCCAGACCGTCGAACTGTGATCAAGAGCGTCGATGGATGCCTGATACGTCCGCAGAACCGTCTCGTACTCCTCGTCCGACAGCTCGCCGAGCGCCCATTCTCGTGTGAAATATTCCATCCCCGTTTTGTGTCCGGCGGCTAAAGCGTGAGCAAGGTCCGCAACGGATCGGGAGCGGGCCTACAGCCCAGCCCCCACCACGCTCTCGTAGCCGAACAGCCCTTGCGCCCCGCCAGTGTGCAGGAAGACCACAGTCTCTCCCTTGAACCGTCCGGCCCGCGCCAGGGCGATCAGCCCCTTCATCGCCTTGGCGCTGTAGACCGGATCCAGCAGGATGCCGTCCGTCCGCGCCGCCAGCTTCAGCGCCTCGATCACCCCTTCGTCGACCAGGCCGTAGCCCTCGCCGACGTAGTCGCAGTCGGCCACGACCATCTCCGCCGTCACCGCGTCCGGCCGCCCCAGCAGGGCCGCCGTCTCGCGCGCCAGCCTGAGCACATTCTCCTCCTGCTTCGGCCTGGGCGCCCGCACGCCGATGCCCAGCACCGGGATGTCCGCCCCCATCACCGCCAGTCCGGCCACCAGCCCGGCGTGCGTCCCGGCGCTGCCCGTCGCCGTCACGATCCGGTCGACCCGCAGGTCCAGTTCGTCGGCCCCGACCACGATCTCGCGGGCGCAGTCGACATAGCCCAGCGCCCCGACCGGATTGGAGCCGCCGCCGGGGATGACATAGGGCCGGCCGCCGCGGGCCCGCACCTCGGCGGCCGTCTTCTCCAGCTCGGCGTTCATGTACGACCCGCCCTGCACGAAGCGGTGCGTCGCCCCCAGCAGCCGGTCCAGCAGCACATTGCCGTTGGCGACGTAGTCGTGCGCCTTCGATCCCGTCCGCTCCTCGAGGATCACCTCGCAGGCCAGGCCGTGCGCTGCCGCCGCCGCCGCCGTCTGGCGCACGTGGTTCGACTGCACCGCCCCCTGCGTCACCAGTGTGTCGGCCTCCTGCTCGAACGCCTCGCCCAGCAGGAATTCCAGCTTGCGAGTCTTGTTGCCGCCGCCGGCCAGGCCGGTGCAATCGTCGCGCTTGATCCACAGGTCGACGCCCAGTTCCTCGCCCAGCCGCGGCAGCGGCTCCAGCGGCGTCGGCAGGTGGGCGAGGCGGACGCGGGGAAAACGGGCGAGGTGCATGGCGGATCTCCGGATGGGTCTGTCCGTCTAGCCCCGATCCGGCCCGCGCCCAAGCCGGGCTTCAGGCCCGCGCCACCGCCTCCAGCATCAGCCCCACGATGCGCTGGCCGGACGGCCGGTCTTCGGCCAGCAGGGCGTCCAGTTCGGGCGCCAGGCCCGGGCTGATCGTC
>JANJTI010000274.1 GCA_024711185.1 Brevundimonas sp.
GATCAGGCCCGCGGCCGCGTTGACCACCATCAGGGCGGCCGAAGTGGTCAGGACGCGTCGGTCCGTCAGCGCCCGGAGGCGGCCGTTCCTCCGGCCCAGCAGCCGGATCGCAGCGCCCATCAGCCCGAACACGGCCCCGGAGGCGCCGCCCAACGGGGCGTCGCTGCCGAGGTGTACGAGGCCATAGCCGAGAGCGGCGACGACGCCACACGCAATATACAGGAGGAGGAAGCCTGCGGCCCCACGCCAGCCCGGCATGAGGCGCGCCACCGGCGGGCCGAAGGCGAAAACGCCGAGGGCGTTCATTCCGGCATGCGCCCAGTTGGCGTGGAGGAACATCGCTGTCAGCAGTCCCGGCCACCATTCTCCCGAGACGAGCGAGTCCGGCCGAAAGGCGAGCCTCAGGCCGCCTTCAGGCAGCCAGCCCTGCAACAGATAGAGCAGCGGAATCGATGCGGCGACCAGCAGGGAGACCGCCGGCGCGTTGAACACTCTTTCGGAGGAAGGATCGGTCAGGCGAGGGCCCCGGGAAAGTCTCAGGCCGTTGATCTGGCGAGGGACCCCGCCTCTGGCAAGCGGTTCTTAATAACCATGATCCAGATTGGCACGCAGGGTCCTTAGCGGGCCGTAAACCGTATCCGACGGGAGGGGCGCATGTCCGTTACAAGACTGGCCGGGACCGCGTTGGCGATCGCCGCGCTCGCCATGCCGGCTGCGGCCGTCGCCCAGTCGGCCGGCTCCTCGGGCATGGCTGCCTACCAGGCGGGCTACGGGGGCTCGCGCTACACGACGGCCCGCCCCCAGAGCGGATCGACGCGGGACGAAAACGGCAACCGCCTCATCGTCAACGGCCTCATCCAGTCCGGAGCCAGCGCCTACTCCAGCGCCTCCGGCGGCGTCTCCACCAGCTTCAGCGGGGCCGGCGGCGCCGGGACGACGATCGGCGGCTCGACCGCCATCGGGAACAATCTGAATGTGGTCGTCCAGGGCAACCACAACACGGTGATCGTCAACTCCCGCCAGACCAACAACGGCGACGTCAGCGCCGGAACGAACCTCAACGGCAGCCCGAGGCGCCCATGATCTCCGGCCCGTCCCCCCGTCGTCTGAAGAGCGCCGTCGCCGTCTGCGGCGTCGCCGCGTTGCTGGCCGGCTGCATCTCGGCGTCAGCCAGCCCGCGGGGCACCTATGCGACTCCGATCGGCAATGCACCGGTCATCGCCAACCCCACCCCCTACTCCGCCGCTCTCTACTGCATGGCGGACTACGCCCGGCGCTACAATCTGCCCTCCCCGCGCATCGCCGTCGGCCGCATCAGCGACTACACCGGCACGGTCTCGGCCGACGGCGGCCGCCAGATCACGGGCGGGGCCTCGCTAATGGCCATGACCGCCCTGGCGAAGTCGGGCGCGCGGATCGTCGAGCGCTACGACACCTCGGTCTCCGAGATGGAGCTGCGCTACGCCAACAACCGCCTGATCGGCGACGAGGGCGCGGGCGGGGCCGAGGACGTTCAGTATCGTCGCATCCTCGCCGGGTCGGTCCCCGGCACCGATTTCTACATCATCGGCGGCATCACCGAGGTGAACTACAACATCCGCTCGGGCGGCTTCGACATGGCCGCCGGGCAGGTGGAGACGGACACGCCGCTGTCCACGGCCTTCTCGGGCAAGGCCTTCGTGATGAACGTGGCCATCGACCTGAGGCTGGTGCAGACCACCACGCTCGAGGTCGTCGACGTCATCTCGTACCAGAAGCAGATCATCGGCCGGGAGATCTCGGCCGGCGTGTTCGACTTCCTGAACGGCAACGTCTTCGACATCTCGGCCGGCGAAGGCGGGCTCGAGCCCGTCCAGCTGGCGGTGCGGGCCCTGATCGAAAGGGCGACCGTCGAGTTCATGGCCAACCTGTACGGCGCTCCGGGCCCGGAAATCTGCCTTTCGGCCGGTCCGGACCCGCTGGGCGGCACGGTCGGCCCGACCGGCGGATACTATCCGGCCTACCCCAACACGGACACGAACAATGGCGACACCCGTGCGGATCCGTCTCGCTGGCACGATCGCCGCGACGGCGCTGTGCGCCGCAGCCGCTACTGAGGCCGCGGCCCAAACGCCCCCGCAGGACTCCCGCGTCCTGAACCAGCAGCTCCAGCTGGGCGACGTCTTCTCGCACCAGACGATCAATGTCGTCGACGCCCAGGACCAGGTGACCGCGACGACCTCGGCCACCGGCAACTCCGCCTCGGGCGCCGTCGAGAACGGCTCGATCACGGTCCAGTCCGGGCAGGACATGCGCGGCGACGCCACGGCCCGCACCGATGTCGTCCTGGGCGGCGACACCTGGGGGGAGGCCAACGTCAGGACCCAGGCGGGCGGCAACTACCTTGGCGTCAGCGCCTACGGCGCCGATCTGACCGTGGACGCGGTCCAGTCGAACACCGGCGGCCTGGTCGGTGCGGTCAGCGAAGTCGGCGACTCCTCGGCCCGCCTGCACGCCGGCGGCCACGTCGCCGCCTCCGCCGTCTCGAACACCGTGGCCCTCTACGGCGAAGGCTCGATGCTCCGGGGAGACGTCGACCAGGCCAACGCGGCGACGGTTCGCTCCTTCAGCCGGATCCAGAGCCAGTACATTCCCGCCGGCGCCGCGGTCACGGCGGATTCGATCGGCAACGCCGTGGTCGCGACCAGCGGCCAGACCTCGGGCCAGGACCTGTCGATCGTCCAGTCCTCGACCGCCGACTTCCTCGAGGCCGACGCCAGCGCCAACGCCGGCAACGCCTGGGATCTGGCCGCCCGCGCCCGCGCCACGGCCAACCAGGCGGTGCTCAGCAACCGGGGCGGCTCGGTGGTCGCCGCCTCCGTCCAGGACAACTCCAGCTTCGTGCGCGCCGCGGCCCTGACCACCGCCTACGACTACGGCCGCGCCGAGGCCTACGCCCGCGGCGCGGGCAACGAGCTGTCGGTCGGCAACAACGACATCTACGTCGAGATCGACAATGCGCAGTTCAACGCCGGCGGCGTGGACGTCAGCGCCACCTTCTCCGGCACGAACGGCTATGACGTCTACGTCGGGGCTGAAGCCGTCGGCAACGCGGTGACGGGGTACGCCTGCTCCGAGTGCCCCGGCTATCTGGAGGCGACCAACGTCCAGACCAACAACGGCAACGTCTCGGCCCAGGCCTCGGCGACTGTCGCGGGCTCCAATCGCGCCGTGATCGCCGGAGCCAATGCGGTGGGCAACTCGGCGACCTTCTACGTCTCCCGTCCCACATATTAATCTTCTGTAACTTGAGCCGGCCGACGGCTCGCAGAAGGGTTGTGCGGGGCGTCGGCGGTTCTGGAAAATACGCGGTCCTTCCTGTTCTTCCGCGCGCCGCGCTGCGATGTGCGCCCATCGGAGTGACCGCTGATGCGATCCGCCCGCCTTCTGCTTCTCGCCGCCGCCTCGCTGTCGGTGCTCACCGTCGCGGCCCCGGCCCTGGCCCAGTCACGGGCCCAGCCATCCGACCCCTGGGCGCAGGCGACCAGCGACGTTCCGGCGGACTCGAACGTCCGTTTCGGCGTCCTGCCCAACGGGATGCAGTACGCGATCCTGCGCAACGCGACCCCGCCCGGTCAGGCCTCGTTCCGGCTGCGCATCGACGCCGGCTCGCTGATGGAGAACGAGGACCAGCTCGGCCTCGCCCACTTCATGGAGCACATGGCCTTCAACGGGACGACCAACGTTCCGGAGAACGATCTCCTGCGCATCCTCGAGCGGCTGGGCCTGGCGTTCGGCGCCGACACCAACGCCTTCACCAGCTTCGACCAGACCGTCTATATGCTGGAGCTGCCGCGCACCAACGACGAGACCGTCGACACCAGCCTGCACATTATGCGCGAACAGGTGTCAGAGGCCCTGATGGACGCCGAGGCGGTGGACGCCGAGCGCGGGGTGATCGAGGGCGAGGAGCGGTTGCGCAACACGCCGGGCCTGCGTTCGATCAAGGCGCAGCTGGCGCTTCTCGCCCCCGGCCAGCGCATCTCCCAGCGCCTGCCCATCGGCGACCTGACCATCATCCGCACCGCGCCGCGCGAACGCTTCGTCGAATTCTACGACGCCTACTACCGCCCTTCGCGCGCGACCTTCGTCGCGGTGGGCGACTTCGACGTGGACGTCATGGAAGGCAAGATCCGCCGCGCCTTCGAGAGCTGGGAGCCGCGCGCCGCGGATGGTCCGGAGCCGGATCTCGGCAGGGTGGCGCCGCGGGCTCCGGAGACCCGCATTCTCGTCGAGCCGGGCGTGCAGTCTTCGATCCAGCTCAACTGGATCCGGAACCCGGAGCGCGACCCTGACACCGTGGCCGAGCGCCGGGAAGATCTGATCCGCAATCTCGGCGTGGCGGTCCTCAATCGCCGGCTCGGGGAGATCGCCCGGACCGACGACCCGCCGTTCTCGTCCGCCGGCGGCGGCGAGTCGACCCTCGCCGACAGTCTGGACATCGCCACCGTCACGGCCCAGTTCGCGCCCGGCGAGTGGAAGCGTGCGCTCGAGGCCATCGAACAGGAGCAGCGGCGGCTGGTCGAGTACGGCGTGTCCGAAGCGGAACTGCAGCGGGAAGTCACGGCCATCCGCACGGCCCTCGAGAACGCGGTCGCCGGGGCCGGAACCCGTCGCACGCCGCAACTGGCCAGCCAGTTGATCAACGCGGTCAACGAGAAGGACGTCTTCAGCTCGCCCCAGACCAATCTCGACCTCTTCAACGCCGCGGTGAACGGCCTCACCGCCGCCGATGTCAGCGAAGCCGTCAAGTCGGTCTTCCGGGGCGAGGGCCCCCTGGCGCTGGTGGTCACGCCGGTCGGGATCGACGGCGGCGAGGCGGCTGTCACGGCCGCGCTCGAAGCCTCGCGCCAGGTCCCGGTCGCGGCTCCGGCCGCGCGCGCCGAGCTGGACTGGCCCTACGCCGCCTTCGGCGAGCCGGGCGCCGTGGCGGACCGTCGGGAACTCGCCGAGGTGGGGGCCACCGTGGTCACCTTCGCCAACGGCGTGCGGCTGACGGTGAAGCCGACCGACTTCCGACAGGAGCAAATCCTGGTCAGCGTTCGCACCGGCATCGGCGAGCGGGGGCTCAGCCCGAACCGCGCCGATCCGCAGCTGCTGGCCTCGCAGATCGTGCCGCCGGGCGGCCTCGGGCGACTGACCTTCGACGAGATGAGCCGGGTCCTCAACGGGCGCATCTATTCGGCGGGATTCGCGGTCGACGGCGACAGCTACCAGCTTTCGGGCGCCACCCGTCCGCAGGACCTGACCCTGCAGACGCAGGTGCTGGCGGCCTACCTCACCGATCCGGGCCTTCGCCCGGCTCCGCTACAGCTGATCAAGTCGGTCTTCCCCCAACAGGTCGACCAGCTGATGGCCACGCCGGGCGGCGCCTTCCTTCTGCAGGGTTCCGGGCTGCTGGCCAGCGGCGACAAGCGGCAGAGCCTTCCCTCCCGGGACGAGGTCGCCGGCTGGACGATCGAGGATCTGCGCGATGGCCTCACCCGCGGTCTGGCGGCGGGTCCGATCGACGTGATCATGGTCGGCGACGTCAGCGTCGAGGATGCGATCGCCGCTGTGGCCCCGACCTTCGGCGCCCTGCCCGCCCGCCAGCCCGATCCGCGGCCGGCGCCCGGCGCGACGGAGCTGCGCTTCCCCGCCCCCACCGCCGAGCCCGTCCGGTTGACGCACAGCGGCCCGGCCGAGCAGGCGCTCGCCTACATCGCCTGGCCGACGACGGACGCCGTGGGCGATCGCACCGATGCCCGTCGCGCCTCAATGCTGGCCGAGGTGCTGAAGCTGCGGGTGCTGGAAGAGATCCGCGAGCGCCAGGCGCTGGCGTACTCGCCCGGCGTCAGGTCCAGCGCTTCCGACGTCTACGAGGACTACGGTTCGATCTCGATCCAGGCGGAAACCGCGGCGGACAAGCTCGACGCCTTCTACGCTGCGGTCGAATCGATCGCCGCTTCGCTTCGTGACGCCCCGCCGAGCGAGGACGAGCTGAACCGCGCCCGCCTCCCGGTCATTGAGTCGCTGAGGCGTAACCAGGCCGGAAACGAGTACTGGCTGGCCCAGCTTGCCGACGTCGCAGAGCGGCCGTCGGAGGTCGAGCAAACGCTCTCCCATATCCCGGATCTGGAGGCGATCACTCCGGCCGACATCCAGGCCCTGGCGCGGCAGTATCTGCGGCCCGACACGGCATGGCGCGCCGTGGTGGTGTCGTCCCAGGCCGCGCAGTAAGCGAAAAAAGGCCCCGGTCCAAATCGGGCCGGGGCCAGTCGCTTCTCAGGAACGTCGACGAAGCGCCGACAGCCTCATCGTGCATCATCCGGGCTGACGCCCGGCTGAACGCCGCGTTCGCTATGGTTCAGAACACCCGACCGCCGACGCCGCCGTCGAGGGTGATGGCGCCGCCCTGCACGGCCACGCCGACCTCTTCAACCACTTCCTCGCGGTATGCGGTGTAGATCTCCTCGCGCACCATGGTCAGGATCTTCACGCCAGCCCCGTATCGGCGCAGCAGCGATCTTTCATTGCATTCGCGCTCGGCCCGTTGCGCGCGACATTCAACGCGCCCGCCGCGGCCGTGCCACAGCGCCTCGCCCTTACGGCAGCTGATCGTCTCCGCCTGGTCGAAGCGGACCTCGCCAAGGTACTCCGCCCAGGTCGCCTGCAGCCAGGTCCCGGCGAGGCAACGGTACAGTTCGCCTTCATAATCGCCGTGCACGTCGCGGTCCGGACGGACCTGGGAGGCCGGATGCGGAACGCTGCGGTCGTCGATGCATACAGCCTGGATGACCACACGCTTTTCCCAGCGACGACGCTCTTCGTAAGGCACGCGAATCGTCCGCCGCATCCGGGCGCCCTCGACGTTCAGGCCGCTGATCGTGGTCGGATAGGGTTGATCCACCGTCACATAGGCGGAGCCGCCGCCGCTGACCCAGACGCTGCCGCCCGCCCGGGCGTTCAGGCCGGCGCGGGCCCGGGCGCCGGCATCGGCGTTCGCGTTGGCGTTCACGTTGACGTTGACATTGAGGTTGCCGCCGCCGCTGCAGCAGGGGGGAGGCGGCGGCAGCTCGCAGCACGGCGGCGGAGGCGGCGGCGGCGGCGGAGGCGGCGGCTCGCTGCAGGGCGGCGGCGGCGGCGGGCAGACCGGGCCGCACTGCGCCGCAGCCTCATCGGCCGCCGCCGAGATCGCGAGGAAGCCCGCAGCGGCCGGCAACCAGGTCATGATCCGCACCCGCATGGGCCGACCTCCAGATGAATCATGCGCGCACCCGTCGCATACGGGCGGCTCCAACCTCCATCAGAACCCCAAAAGCCTTGCATTTCCGTTGCGTTTTGCGGCCCGCGACTTGCGAGACGTCGCGCGGAGGCGGATGAGATGTTCCACCCTGACACGCAATTTCTCATCGACCGCTGGGTCGATCTGGCCCGGCGGCCGGAGGTGCGCGGCGGTCTGCCGTCGCGGGCGGGCCTGAAGCCGGAGATCCTCGGCTCGCGCCTGCCAAGGGCCTTCCTCCTCGCAGGGACCGGACCGGACTCGACCTTCCGGCTCGCAGGAACGTCGCTGGACGCGCTGCAGGACCGTCCGCTCGACGGCGCCCGCTTCCTCGACATCTGGTGCGCGTCGTCCCCGGCGCTGGTCGTCCCGGCTCTCGCACAGGCCATGCGCGAGGGTCGGCCGGTGGTGATCGTCGCGCAGGGGTCCGAAACCGCGCCCCTCGAAGTGTCCCTCGCTCCGCTGCGGGACGCCGGTGGCCGCCCAGGCCTGGTCCTGGGGCTGATCGCGCCGCTCGTCTCAGCGCGCGCGGTGGAGGGGGAGCCGCAGCGGCTGACGGCTCGGCTGACCATGACCGTCGGCGAGCGCGGACGCCCGGCCCTCTGCGTCGTCGACGAGCGACGCTCGGCCTGAGCCGCCCCCCTTCGGGCTACAGCGGAACCAGGCCGTCGACGTACCGCCTCCAGTTCTGGACGTAGTGGGCGGCCGAAGCCTTCAGCGCCTCGATCTGTCCGGCCTCGAGCTGGCGGACGACCCGTCCCGGCTGGCCCACCACCAGCGAACCATCCGGGATCACCTTGCCCTCGGTGATCAGGGCGTTGGCGCCGATGATGCAGTTCCGGCCGACCTTCGCGCGGCCCAGCACCACGGCTCCGATTCCGATCAGGCTGTTGTCGCCGATCTCGCAGCTGTGCAGCATGACCATGTGGCCCACCGTCACCCCGTCGCCGATGACAAGCGGCTCGCCCGGGTCCGAATGCAGAACGCTGCCGTCCTGGATGTTCGTGTTGCGGCCGATGGTGATCGGATCGTTGTCGCCGCGCACGACGGCTCCGAACCAGACGCTGGCGCCGGGCTTGAGAATCACGTCTCCTGCCACCGTTGCATTCGGCGCCACCCAGTATTCGCCCTCGGGCGGAAGCTGCGGTTTCTTGTCCGCCAACGCATAAACCGTCATCGAAACATCACCTTATCTTGTGCTCATTCAGCGCTTTAAGCGTTTGGAAACCACGATAGCATCAGAGTGTTCTTGCGATTCGAGGTCGCCATTTCGGCCCCGGATCGGAAGCCGGATCAAGCCCGGTCCGGCCTGACCCTGGAGACGCGCGTGGCGTGCTCGGTTCGGCGGAGTCCTCCGCTGGAAGATGGTCCTTCCACCGATCCGGGCGGCTGCATCGCATCCCCTGCCCTCCTCCTTACCTTCGTTCGAGGCGATGTCTTTGCGGCGTCGCCTTTTTTCATGCCCCGGAGGCGTCCATGACCAAGCGTGCGGCCCTGAAGCGTCAAACCCGTGAGATGTCGCGCGAGCACGGCATCCTCGATTCGCGCCAGTTCACGGAGGACGCCAAGGTTCGGCGGCTTCCCACCCACGCGGGCTGGTCGCCCTACCCCTCCAATGACGAGCGGGACCAGGGCTACCTCAAGACGCTCAAGCCCAAGTCGGACGGCCAGGCCGAGCTGCTGACGGCCATCGATCACGCCAACCTCGTCATGGCGCTCGGCCCGGCCGGAACCGGCAAGACCTATCTGGCCGTCGCCAAGGCGGTCGAGGCGCTGGAAGCCGGCAAGGTCGGACGCATCGTCCTGTCGCGCCCCGCCGTGGAGGCCGGGGAATCGATCGGCTTCCTGCCGGGCGACATGGAGGACAAGCTCGCGCCGTACCTGCGGCCGCTGTACGACGCCCTTTCGGACCGGCTGTCGATGAAGCGGGTCAAGGCCCTGATGGCCGAGGGGCTGATCGAGATCGCCCCCATCGGCTACATGCGCGGCCGGACGCTGAACAACGCCTTCATCGTCGTCGACGAGGCCCAGAACTGCACCTACGTGCAGCTGAAGATGCTGCTCACCCGGCTGGGCTGGCATTCGACGATGGTCGTGACCGGCGACCCCCACCAGTCGGATTTGCTGCCCGGCGTCTCCGGTCTGTCCGACATCGCCACGCGCCTGGAGGCCGTGCCCGAGATTGCCGTGGTGCGGCTGGCCGAGCGCGACATCGTCCGCCATCCGCTGGTCGCCTCGATGATCGGGGTGCTCTGACGGTCAGATCAGATCCGTCACCCGGGCCGGCTCCGGCGCAGGCGCCGGCTCGGGAGGTCGGGCGCCGAGACGGTCCACCAGGGCGAAGACGAACGGGTTCAGCGAGATCGACAGCAGGGCGGCCGCGAGCACGAGGTCGTGGGTCTCGCGGCTCATCGCGCCGAGGGAAACTGAAAGCGCGGCGAGGATGAAGCTGAACTCGCCGATCTGGGCCAGGCTCGCGGCGACGGTAAGGCTCGTGGCCCGGTCCAGCCTGAACAGCGTCGTGATGGCCAGGGCGGCCAGCGACTTGCCGACGATGACGATGGCCAGCACCCCAAGCACCGCCAGGGGCTCGCGGACGAGGATTCCCGGATCGAACAGCATGCCGACCGAAACGAAGAACAGCACCGCGAACGCGTCCCGCAGCGGCAGCGAGCGCTCGGCGGCGTTGTGGCCGAGGGGGGAACTGTTCAACACCAGCCCGGCGAGGAAAGCCCCGAGCGCAAAGGAGTGGAACATCCGGTAGGCGACCCAGGCGATGCCCAGCGCCATGGCCAGCACGCCGAGGGTGAAGAGCTCCCGCGATCGGGTGTGGGCGATGCGCACCAGCACCCACGGGAGCACGCGCGGCCCGACCACCAGCATCGCCCCGACGAAGAGGGCGACCTTGCCGAGCGTCCACGCCATGGACCGGGCAAGCTCGCCGCCGTTCAGGGTTTCGCCGGGGGCGACGACGAGCAGCGGCATCACGACCAGGGCGATGACGATGACAAGGTCCTCCACGATCAGCCAGCCGACGGCGATTCGCCCCACTTCGGACCTGAGCTGCTTGCGCTCTTCGACGGCGCGCAGCAGGACCACGGTGGAGGCCACCGAGAGGGCGAAGCCGAGGAGAAAGGCCTCGATGTCCGGCAGGCCCAGGGCGAAGCGCCCCAGCAGCCAGCCGAGGCCGCAGGCGACGGCGATCTGCACCAGCGCTCCGGGGACCGCCACCTTGCGCACCTTCATCAGGTCCGAGGGCGAGAAATGCAGCCCCACACCGAACATCAGAAGGATGACGCCGATTTCGGCCAGCTGGGGCGCGAGCTCGGTGTCGGCGACAAAGCCTGCCGTGAAGGGGCCCACGGCGACGCCAGCCAGCAGATAGCCCACCAGCGGCGAGAGTTTCAGCCGGTTCGCAATCATCCCGAACACGAAGGCGAGCACGAAACCGCCGACGAGAGTGAGAATCAGGCTGTCGGCATGCGGCATCGGCGCTCCGTCTCGGGCGGTTCGGGTGGCGGGGGCGGAGGCTCTCAACTGGAGCCTGGAAGGTTCCGGGGCAAGCCCAAACAGCTTCGACGGAGCGCGATTGCCCCTTCGCGAGCGGCGCCCGGGCTGCTAACCGGAACCGCCACCATCCAGCGAACCGAATGAAAATCCCCCGCATCGCTTACGCCGCCTACGGCTTCGCCCTTGCCGTCATCGTTCTCGACCAGTTGTCCAAGGCATGGGTGGTCGGCCCGCTGAACCTGCCGGAAGTCCGCCATATCCCCGTCTGGGAGCCGGTCTTCGCCCTGACCTGGGTGCGCAACTTCGGCGTCAGCTTCGGCCTGTTCGGCGACGGATCGGCGCGCTGGCTGCTCACCCTCTTCTCGATCGGCGTCTCGGCTGTGCTGGCGGTCTGGGCGACCCGGACGAACCGTCGCCTGCTGATCAGCGCCCTCGGCCTGGTCATGGGGGGCGCCCTGGGCAACGTCATCGACCGGATCCGTTTCGGTTACGTGGTCGACTTCCTGGACTTCTCCGGTCTGGGCTTCCCGTGGGTGTTCAACATCGCAGACGCCGCGATCAACATCGGCGTCGCACTCCTGATCCTGGACGCCCTGCTCTCAGAGCGTGCTGCCAAGCGCGACGCCGCTGGCGAGAACCGGGCAGGCTGATCGCGGCAGCGGTTGGCCTCGCCGCTGAAAAGTCGTAATCAGCCGCTTCCTCTAGGGATTATGCGCGCCTCTTCCGGCGCCGCACCGGGATCGATCATGCGCCTTCGCACCGCCGCCGTTCTGACCATCGCCGCCTCGACGCTCGCGCTCGGCGCGTGCTCCAGCCTTCGGCAGGGCATCGGGCTGACAAAGGTGACGCCCGACGAGTTCCTGACCGTCTCCACCGCGCCCCTCACGGTGCCGCCCGAATACGGACTGCGTCCGCCGGCCCCCGGCCAGCCGCGCCCGCAGGAACTGGCCCCCGAGTCGGCGGCCCGCCAGATCCTCCTCGGCCAGCGTCAGGCTGTGACCCGCTCGCCGGGCGAACAGGTGCTGGTGGCCCAGGCCGGCGGCGACCGCGCCGATCCCCTGGCCCGCTACGTCATCGACGACGAGTTCGGCGACCTCGCCCACAAGGAAGAGGGCTGGGCCAACCGCATCCTGTTCTGGCGTCGGGACGATCCGTCCACCCGGGGCCCCTCGACGACCCAGTCCCCGGAAGGTCAGGTCACCATCGACGCGGCCAGCGAGTACGCCCGCGTCCAGGCCCTGACCGGCGGAAACGCCGGCATCCTGATCGCTCCGCGCCGGGACAGCGGGTTCAAGCTGCCGGGCCTCTAGGGCGGGCTGCAACAAGCGAACGGCCCGGGCGCGCGCCGTCCGGGCCGTTTGCGTGTTAGGCCTTGGCGGCGCCCGCGCGCAGGCCGCGCTCGGCCAGGGCGACCAGGGCCACGCCGCCCATGGTGAGAGCCGCCCCGATCAGGATCTGCGGCGTCAGCACGTCGCCCATGAAGGCCCACCCGATCAGGATCGACACCACGGGGGTCGCCAGCAGATACGGCGTCACCCGCCCCGCCTCCCGTTGCTGGACCAGCCAGAACACCAACGTCGTCGCCAGCACCGAGGACACCAGACCCGCCCAGGCGAGGCTGGCCCAGACCATGGCGTCCGCCTGCCGCAGCGCCGGGGCCTGGCCCGTCTCGAAGACAGCGGAGCCGAAGGCGAGGGTCGGGAGGGCGACGAGCGCCAGCAGGCCCTGCATCTTCAGCGGCGGGATCGAGGTGGTTCGCCGGGCGATCACCGTGGTCATCGCCCACGCAGCCGAGGCGGCTATGCCCACGAGGATGCCCTTCCAGTCGGCGATCGCGTGCGCGTCCAGGGTCATCCAGGCCACGCCGAGGAAGGCCACGCCCATGCCGGCCAGCGCGACGCGCGACAGGCGCTCTCCAAGAACCAGAAATGCGAACAGGGCCGTGAACGGCACCCACAGCTGCGCCGCGACCGAAACGGGACTGACGTCGTTGGCCAGCCAGAAGGCGAGGTAGATGAGGCCGTAGTGCAGGGGACCACCCAGGCCGACGATCAGCAGCAGGCTCTTCCAGTTGGGGAACGGCGGCCGGACGAAGGGGACGAGGCAGACGGCCGCGATGGCGAATCGCAGCGAGCCCGTCAGCAACGGGGGCAGGGTCTCCGTCGCCAGCTTGGCGGCGGCGTTGTTGACGCCCCAGATGACCACCACCGCGGCGATGGCGGCGATCTCGGCAGGGGTCAGTGCGGCAGGAGGAGGAGGAGCGGCGGACTTCACCCGTCCCGCCTACTCCGCCCGGTCGCCCCGGGCGAGAGGCCGGCGCGACACTTCGCATTTCAGAATGTGGCGATCAGAACGACGGCCGGGACAGCATCAGCACATAGACGCCGATCACGCCGGCGAAGGCGGGCCAGCCGAGCGCGAACCAGATCCGGTACAGCCGGTCATAGGCCTCGGGCAGGGGTCGGCCCGCGGCGGCGGCTTCCGCGGCGAGGCGGGTCAGTCTCTGCTGGATCCAGACCACCGGCAGCCAGCAGGCGCCGACAAGGACGAACAGGGCGTAGCTGGCCAGCAGCCACGGCTCGTCCAGGGCGTAACCCTGCAGACGGATCAGAAGCAGTCCGCTGACGGGCTGGACCACGACCGCCGTGGCCGTGAAGAGGAAATCGGCGAGAACGACCATCCGCCCGACAGCGGCCGCGACGGAAGGATCGCGCGTCCGCCGCGCCCGAACCATGAAGAAGGCGATGCCCGCGCCGGTCCCGAACAACACGGCCGCCGAGAGGAGGTGGACCAGCTTCAGCAGCACGTAGGCGTCGATCATCGCCGTGCGTCCGTCGCCGCCACGAACAGGCACAGGGCCATCATCGGGATCACCTTCAGCCACGGGCCGAGCGGATCCGCCCAGTACTGCGGCAAGCTGATGGTCGCCGCCGCGAGATAGCCGACCGTGGCGACGGCCATGGCTATCGCCACGCGAGCCGTCCACGGTCGAATGAACAGCGCCAGGCCGAGGACGACGTCGAGCGCGGCGCCCCAGCCGGCGATGGGCCCGGCCCAGCGGCCGTACCCGCCCTCGTGCAGCACGGCGACGGCCCGCTCCCAGCCGGGGCCGAAGGTGACCAGACCGGTCAGCAACCAGAACAGGCCAAGCGCGGCTATCGCCACCGGCCGCACGAACCAGAGTCGCGCATGCCAGACGTCCTGTACCGAGGCCGGCGCGCCCGACAGGGTCTTGGCAGGGCCGCGGGCACGCACCCCGAGCGCCTCCCGCCAGTCGTCCTCGCGCCCCGCGACATCATGGTCGAGCTGTCGCATCGAGGTGGACGTCAGCGGCGAGAACCAGCCCGCCCGCGCCAGCAGGTCGCCGATGCGAAGGACCGGTGCGGCGAGCGGTCGCGGAACAGGCACGACCGGGGCGGCGGGCAGGCCCAGCCAGCCCCGGTAGAGCCGAAGCAGCTCCGCGAGGCTGAGCGCCTCCGGACCCGCCACGTCGAAGCTCCGGTGGACCGCTTGCGGCCGCTCGAGAGCGGCGGCCACGGCGGCGGTGAGATCGTCCATGGCGACCGGCCGGACCGTCTGCTCGCCGCCGACCACCGGAATGGCCGCCGGGAACGCCGCCAGCGCGCGGATCAGGCCGGTGCCTCCGAAGGCGCCGCGTCCAAGGACCAGCGAAGGACGCAGGATCGTCCATTCGAGGCGACTGGCCCGCACCAGTCGCTCGGTCTCCGCCTTGGTGCGGGCGTAGGCGGTGCCGGCGGCCTCATCGGCCCCGACGGCGGAGAGAAGGACCAGTCTCCGCACGCCCGCGCTTTCGCAGGCCTTGATCAGCGCCCGCGGCCCCTCCACGTGCGCGGCGCGGGTGTCGTCGCCGCCGCCGTCCTGCAGCACCCCGACGCAGTTCACAACCGCATCGACGCCGTCCAGCAGCGGGCGCCAGCTCTCAGGGTCGTCGAGCGTGCGGAAGTCGGCGGCGGCCCATTCGAGCCCGGGCGCTCGCCGCGCCGCCTCGGCCGGTCGTCGCGCCGTGGCGCGGACGGCCCATCCTTCGGCCGCCAGCGCCGCCGCGACATGACTGCCGATGAAGCCGTTCGCTCCCAGCACCAGAACGCGCCCCCGCGACGTCATGGCGTGCGGCCTGCCGTCAGAACGGGATGTCGTCGTTCAGGTCGTAACTCTCGCGCGGGCCGGAAGGCTTGTTTGCGCCGCCGGTGGAGAAGCCGGATGAGTAGTCGTCGTCGCCGGCGCGGGATGCGCCGCCGCCGTCGCCGCGGCCGCCCAGCATGGTGAGCTCGCCCTTGAACTTCTGGATCACCACCTCGGTGGAATACTTCTCGACGCCCTGCTGGTCGGTCCACTTGCGGGTCTGGAGCTGGCCCTCGACGTACACCGTCGAGCCCTTCTTCAGGTAGTTCTCACAGACCTTGACGATGTTGTCGTTGAAGATGACCACGCGGTGCCACTCGGTCTTCTCCTTGCGCTCGCCGGTGGCCTTGTCGCGCCACGTCTCGGACGTCGCCAGCGACAGGTTCGCAACCCGTTCGCCGCTGTTGAGGGTGCGGATCTCGGGATCCCGTCCCAGATTGCCGACCAGAATGACCTTGTTGACGCTGCCCGCCATCTCGAGCTCCTTTTCCCGTTCGCAGGCCTAGCGCGCTTTCACAGGCGCCGGGCGGGGTTTTTCATCGGACGGCCGGGTTGCCCACAGGCGCGGTCCGGTCGCGGCGCGACCGTAGCCGAGCGCGCCCTTTTGTTCCAGCTTTGTTCCTCAGGGCGCCGTGGGGGGCGCGCCTTCCGCACGGGCCGCATCGACCTCGCGCTGGATCGCCCCCGGTATGGCCAGGCGTCCGTCGCCGGTCCGGGCCAGAGCCATGAACCTGGAGCCCTCCAGAGTCTGGCTGAACGACACGCCGGCCCTATCGATGAAGATGAAGCGTCCCTGATAGGCCCCGATGATCTCGCGGCGGCTGCCGCCCATGCGGAGGAAGCGCAGGCGCATCTCCTCCAGCCGCGCGGCGCAGAACTCGATCTGCGGCTGGTCCTCGGCCACGACGTTGAACCTCGGAGCCTCGCCTTCGGCGCCCGGCTCCACCGCATAACAGACGCCCTGGTCGAACGGGGCCTTGGTCGACTGGCCGCAGGCGGCCAGGGCGCCGGCGGCCAGGCCAAGGGTCAGCAGGGTCGGAAAGCGCATCAGCGGAGCCCCGGGAACTGGCAGCTGCGGTCCTGCTCCGCCAGCGTGGTGAAGCGGCTGTTGTCCGGCGATTGCTCGACGCGGCGGGGCACAAGCCGCAGCGTCGTCTCCCCCCATCGGCCGTACTGGGCGTCGCCCGGGCGGACGCATGTCCCCGAATACAGCGCCTGGACGCAGGCGTTCAGGGTCATGCTGGAGGACAGCATCCGCCATTCCGAGCCTGTGTGACGCAGGCACTGTCCGACAGCGGCGACCGGCTGCGGCGAGGGCTGCGCCGGTTCGGTGCTGGGAACAGGCGCGGGCGGGGGCGCGGTTTCGGTCAACTCGACCGGCGGCTCGGCCGGCGGGGGCGCGAAGGACGCGGTCGGGGCGGCGACCAGCGCACCCGTCTCGTCGATGCCGACGTCCAGGGCGTCCGTGGCGAGCCCGTTGCGGCGGGCGCAGTCGGCCAGCGTCGCCATGCCGACGAACTGCCCGGCGACGTAGCACCGCAGTTCGCGGGTGGCGTCCAGCGCCGGGGCCTCGGCGACGTCCACCGTCAGACCGCCCTGCGCAGCGGGCGGCGGTTCGGGACTGCGGTCCCGGCCGCCCGAGAAGACCAGGGCGAGGACCACGGCCAGGATGACGGCGGCGCCGGCTCCGATCGCGATGAGGATTCGGTTGTCCCTGGGCATTCACGGCTCGCGTCGATGGAGAGTCCAATAACCCCGCGCGAGACGCCGTCGTCAACGCGATTCGTCAGCCGCCGAGCCGCGCCAACGCCGCCTGGTAGTTGGCGAGCTGCGCCGTCAGGTAGGCCGGAGCAGGCCCCCTGGCCGCCGGGCGCGCCGCGGCGGGCGCCAGCGCCCTGTAGGCGTCGCGAACGGCCTTCATCGCGGCCTGCAGGGCCTCCCCCGCCGCCTTGACCGAATCCGGGCTGCCCA
>JANJTI010000282.1 GCA_024711185.1 Brevundimonas sp.
GGCGCCGGCCCGCGACATCGACGGTGAAGACCGCGGCCGCTCCCGGCGGGAAACCGCCGCTCATGCGATCCATCAGGGCCGGCGAGGCCGCGCCTTCGCTCATGTACTCGATCGCCAGCTGATGGACGCCGGGATTGTGAGCGACGACCAGCAGACACCCGGCCTCGTCCCCGGCCGCCTCGACGAACCGGCGCAGGACGTCGGCGGAGCCGTTGTAGAGCGCCTCGTCATCGCGCACCTGAACGTCGCCGAGCGCGTCGTGGACGAGGTTCCACGTCTGGCGCGTCCGCGCCGCCGGCGACACCAGGGCCAGGTCGGGGCGGAGACCGCGCGCGGCGAAGGTCTGTCCCATCAGGACGGCGTCGGAGCGGCCGCGGGCGGACAGCGGACGATCCCGGTCGCCGCCGGCGCCGCCCGACCGTTCAGCCTCGGCGTGGCGCATCAGGATCAGTCGCTGCATGCGCCGCCCTTTAGGGCGCCGTGGAGATTCCCGCCAGATCGCGATGGCTCCGGCCGGCGGGTTGGGGGTTCAGGGCCGGGGCCAGCGCAGCCACCGGCGCGACCGCGCCGCCCGGCCGGGCGCGGGCATAGGCCTGCCGTGTCGCCTCGAGGAGGATGACCCCGGCGGCGCCCGGCAGCAGGCGCTTGCCGACCTGTTCCAGTCCTTCTGCAAACGGCAACACCGGCGGCCACGGCGGTACATACAGCGTCTGCGACCATGCGGTCGGCTCGAGTCCCACGTCGCGAACCAGACGTTCCAGCTGGCGTCGCGTGAAGGGGCGGCCGTGCCCGAACGGGGTGGACTCCGCCCGCGCCCACAGGCCGCCGCGCGCGGCGGCGACCAGGATGATGCGGCCGGCCGGCGCCATGGCCCGGACCGCCTCGAGCATCATGGCCCGGGCGTCGTCCGCTTCCTCCAGCGCGTGCACCAGCAGGACCCGATCGAAGGTCCCGGCCGCAAACGGAAGCCGGCGGTCATCGATCAGCAGCGAACGGTTCCGTCCGACCGCGGGCCATGGCTCCACGCCCTGGCCCCCGGGCATGGCGGCCACCACCCGCCGGGCGCCGATGAAGGCGTCGAGCCACGGAGTCGCGTAGCCGAGGCCCAGAACGTCGCAGTTCGTCGCCTCGCCCCAGGCGTCTTCCAGGCGCCGGGCCAGCATCCGGCGCGCCACGGCTCCGGCGGGCTCGCCGTAGAAGATCCGGAGCTCGTCTATGCTGCGCCGCATGGGGGCAGCATAGACCCGCGGAGGGCCGGCTGCCAGAATAGCCGGATGCCGCTGGACGTCCGCCTGTTCCCCTGCCTGTCCGACAACTACGGCTTTCTCGTCCGCGACCAGGTCACCGGCGCGGTGGCCGCGGTCGATACGCCCGACGCCGATGCGATCCTCGCTGACCTCGCGGCGTCCGACTGGGGACGGCTCGACCTGATTCTCAACACTCACTGGCATCCGGATCACACGCAGGGGAACGCCGCGCTGAAGGCGGCGACGGGCTGTGAGATCGCGGGCCCGGAAGAAGTGCGCCGCGCCGCGCCGCTCGATCGCGTGCTGCGTGGCGGAGACCTGGTCAGCCTTGGGGAGACGGTTCTGGAAGTCAGCGACGCGCCGGGGCACACCCTCGGCCACCTCGTCTATCGGTCGCCGGCGGACCGGCAGGCCTTCGTCGGGGACGTCCTCTTCGTCATGGGTTGCGGCCGGCTGTTCGAGGGCTCCCCCGAGCAGATGTGGTCCAGCCTCCGGATGCTGGCTGCCTGGCCCGAGGACACCGTGGTCTGGTGCGCGCACGAATACACCGCCTCCAACGCCCGCTTCGCCCTGACCGTCGACGATCGCCCGGAGACGCAGGCGCGGGTTGCGGGCGTCCTCGCCATGCGCGAGCGCGGCGAGCCGACGGTCCCGACCACCATCGGGGCGGAACAGGCCTTCAACCCGTTTCTCCGGGCCCCCGATGCGGCGGCGTTCGCAGCCCTGCGCGCCGCCAAGGACGGGTTCAGCGGCTAGCGGATTCCTGCGGCAGGAAGGCGCGGATCACCCGCTCCGACGACGGCCGGCCCGCGACGCCCTGCGAGGGGGCGACGACGATGCGCAACTGCCCCCGGGCGTAGGTCGCCGACGCCGCCGGACCTTCTGTGATGACGATGCGTCGCAGCTCGCTCAGGGACGAGCGGGCGCTTGGCGATCGCGCGATGCGCACGACCGCGTCGGTCGAGAGGATCAGGGCCTCGACCGTCAGGGACTCTGACTCCACGCCGGTGTCGGCGTTGATCTCCACCATCCGCCCGAGCGCCTGGCTGACCAGCGCACTGCGCCTCAGCATCAGGTTGAGCAATTGCGCCGGTCCCAGAAGCGGCGGGGACAGGTTCTGGCCAGGCCCCGAATAGGAGGCCGGCGCTCCCCCGGGAGTGCGGGCCGTGTAGACGGTGATCCCCCCGTTGGGGGTGACCCGCAGCACCTGCTGGCCGGCGTCGTTGCGGTAGACCACGTCGCCACGCGGCGCCGGGCTGGGGCGCAGCACCCAGGTCTCCTGGCGCTGGTCGCGCAGGGCGCGGCTCTGCTCGGCCTGGGCGTTGGCGCGTTCCTGGGCGGAGGCGCTGGCGCCCGGGGTGACCGTCAGCGACAGGGCCGCGGCCGCGAGGGCGATCGCCATCGCGGTCGGGGGCGCCGTCCGCGCCGTCCTGACCCTCGCCGTCAACTCCATGGCCGTCTTGGTGGAATCCGGGAGCGGCGGATTTTGGGCAGGGCCCGGATCACCCGACGAGATACTGACCGCCGTTCAGCGACAGGGTGCAGCCTGTGACATATCCGGCACGCTCGCCGGCCAGCCACGATACCATGTCGGCAATTTCCTCGCCTTTTCCGAGTCTTCCCACCGGAATCTGGGCCACGATCCCGGCCAGGACCTTCTCGTCCATGGCGCCGACCATCTCGGTGTCGATATACCCGGGGGCGATGCAGTTCACCGTCACGCCCTTGCGGGCGTTCTCCAGCGCCAGCGCCTTGGTGAAGCCGATCATGCCGGCCTTGGCGGCGGAGTAGTTGGTCTGACCGATCTGGCCCTTCTGGCCGTTGATCGAGCTGATGTTGACGATCCGGCCCCAGCCGCGGTCGCGCATGCCGTTGATCACCTGCCGGGTCATGTTGAACACGCTGTCCATGTTTACCCGGATCACGTCCGACCACTGGTCGGCGGTCATCTTGTGGAAGAAGCCGTCCCGCGTGATCCCGGCGTTGTTGACCAGGACGTCGACGGGGCCCAGCGCGGCCTCGACCTCGGCGACGGCGCGCTGGCAGTCCTCGAAGCTGCCGACGTTGCCCTTGACGACCATGACGCCCAGCGCTTCCGCCGTCGCGCGGGCCGCCGCCTCGTTGCCGGAGTAGCCGGCGGCGACGGCCATGCCGTCTTCCTTCAGCCGCTGGACGATGGCCTTCCCGATCCCGCGGGTGCCGCCGGTCACCAGTGCGACGCGCGCCATGTGCGTATCCTGTCCCTTGAAGCGGCGGCCTCTCCCGCGGGCCGCCTGCCGTCGGATACGCTTTAGCTTGCGATGCGTTGCGCGAAAAGCGGCGTTACGCCGCCTGCGGCATCCGCGCCATGTCGATGACGAAGCGGTAGCGCACGTCGGACTTCTCCATCCGCGCATAGGCCTCGTTGATCTGCTCAGGCGCGATCGTCTCGATGTCGCAGGCGATGCCGTGCCCGGCGCAGAAGTCGAGCATTTCCTGGGTCTCGCGGATGCCGCCGATCAGGCTGCCGGCCACGCTGCGGCGCCGCCACAGCAGCGGCATGGCGTAGATCGGCATCCCCTCGGTGGTCAGGCCCAGCATCACCATCGTCCCGTCGCGCGCCAGCAGGTTGATGTGGGCGGCGATCTCATGCGTGGCCGAGACGGTGTTGATGATCAGGTCGAACGTCTCCGCCGCCGCCTTCATCGCCGCCGCGTCCGAGTTGATCAGGAAGTGCTTCGCACCCATCCGCGCGGCGTCGGCCTTCTTGCGGTCGGAGGTCGACAGCACGGTGACCTCGGCCCCCAGCGCCGCGGCCAGCTTGACCGCCATATGGCCCAGCCCGCCGAGGCCGATCACCGCCACCTTCGATCCCGGCCCCACCTTCCAGTGACGCAGCGGGCTCCAGGTCGTGATGCCGGCGCACAGTAGCGGCGCGGCGGCGTCGAGCGGCAGGGCGTCGGGGATGCGCAGCACGAAGTCCTGGTCGACCACGATGCGATCGGAATAGCCGCCCTGGGTGATCGTCTGCCCGACCTCGCCGCCCTTCGGATCCCCCGAGCCGTAGGTCTGGGTCATGCCCGGGACGCAGTACTGCTCCTCGCCGGCCCGGCAGGATGTGCAGGTGCGGCAGCTGTCGACCATGCAGCCGACGCCGACGCGGTCGCCGACCTTGAAGCGGCTCACCTCGGCGCCCACCGCCGTCACCACCCCCGTGATCTCGTGGCCGGGCACGATCGGATAACGGGTGCCGCCCAGGTCGTTCTTCGCCACGTGCAGGTCCGAGTGGCAGACGCCGCAGAATTTGATCTCGATGGCCACGTCGCCCGGCCCGGGATCGCGCCGGTCGAAGCTGTAGGGGCTCAGCGGGGCGTCGGCGGCGGTCGCCGCGAAGGCGCGGGTGGCGATGGGCATGAGCAGGCTATCCTTGCAGCTTGTCGATCAGCGCCATGGCGGCGGCGGGGTTCCGCACCTTGGCGCCCGAGATGAAGTAGGCGAACACGTCGCCCCGTTTCGCCCAGCCGCGGGCGCGGTCGGCTATGGCGTCCAGTTCGGCCGAGGTCATGCCGGTCGGCTCGTCCTCGCGGCTCGACATCAGCCGGGCATAGGTGAAGTCGGCCGTCGGCTGGTCGATGCGCGGCCACTCCGGCGCCTCCTCGTCTTCGGCGTAGACGATGGCGACGCCGTATTTCGCCGCCAGATCGTAGAACTGCGGGGTGTCGAAGCTGGCGTTGCGAACCTCCAGCGCGTGGCGCAGGCGCAGCCCGTCCTTCTCCTTGGGCAGCAGCTTCAGAAAGCCCTCGAAGTCCCCGGCGTCGAACTTCTTCGTGCCCATGAACTGCCAGTTGATCGGCCCCAGCTTGTCGCCCAGCGCCGTCAGCCCCTGGTCGAGGAACCGCCCCATCGACTCGCCCATGTCGGACAGGATCTTGCGGTTGGTGCAGTAGCGGCTGGCCTTGACGGAGAAGACGAAGCCCCCGGGCGTCTCGTCGCGCCACTTCATCCAGCTGTCCGGCTTGAAGGTCGAATAGTAGGTGCCGTTGATCTCGATCGAGGTCAGCTTGCGGCTGGCGTATTCGAGCTCGCGCTTCTGACTCCATTTCTCCGGGTAGAAGACCCCGCGCCACGGTTCGTAGGTCCAGCCGCCGACGCCCACACGGATCATGCCTGTCATCTCGTCCTCCTGCGCCGGACCGATGTGGTCTCAGCCGGCGGCCGGGACAAGCGCCCGGTAGGCGGCCCGGGCGTGGCCGCGCGCCGTCACATCGTCAAGCAGCCGCTTCGAATGGCTGTAGGACAGCACCATCCCCTTGTACTGGAACACCTTCGCATCGAGAGCGGCGTCGTCGAGATCGGGAAACAGCGTCCGGAACTCGCGACGGATGACCTTGGCCCAGCGCAGCTGGCTCGACTTCAGCACGTCGCGAAGCGGACCCGGCTGGTCGTCGAGCTCGGCCGCCGCCGCCATCAGCGGACAGCCGCCCGGCCGGTCCTGACCGTCGACCCAGTCCAGCTCCAGCTCGACCAGACGGTCCAGCCGCTTCCGTCCCGGCGTCAGTCCCTCGGCGGGCCG